>JACQAW010000386.1 GCA_016194725.1 Deltaproteobacteria bacterium | reverse complement strand
GCGCCTCTATTGGCATCAGTCGGCGTCCAGTGTCGGTCGCCACGGCAGACTTGAATGGAGACAGCCGCATCGACGTGGTGACCGCCAACGAGGGGCTGAACTCGGTTTCCGTCCTCTTGCAAGCTCCCGCAATCGGCCTGAGCACAGGTACTTTGAACTTTCCCATCAATCAGGCGATGGGCACAACGAGCCCGCCCCAGACCCTCACTGTTTCCAGCACCGGCTCCTTCGACCTCGCCATCGGCGCGGTCTCCATCATAGGAACCAATTCGGGTGACTTCAGCAAGGTGGCCGATACCTGCTCCGGGGTGGCCATCCCTTCGGGCAGCAATTGCCAAGTTCAGCTCACCTTTACGCCAACTGCAAGCGGCGCTCGAAATGCTACCCTGCGCATCCCGGATAACGCCCCGGGCAATCCCCACGACGTGAATCTGTCTGGCGTTGGCGTCGGAAACGGCACCGTGTCACTCTCCCCCCCGAGCTTGGACTTCGGCGATCAATTCGTTGGGACCACCAGTGCCCAGCGCCAAGTCATGCTGACAAATACGGGAACCGGGCCGATTACGGTCCTCGGTATCTCTCTACCAAACTCCAGTTTTCTTCTTGGCCAGAACTGCTCCGCGCCGCTACCGGCAAGTGCTTCCTGTACGCTGTTTGTTTCCTTCAGCCCATTCAGCCTCGGACCTCAGGCTGCCGCGATTCGCATCGACAGCGACACCCTTGGCAGCCCGAATTTTGTCTCGCTGAACGGCAATGGAGTTCCCGCCCCGATCGTCACCTTGACCCCCTCCAGCCTGACCTTTGGGGCCCAGTTGGTCGGCACCACCAGCGCTTCGCAAACCATCACCCTATCGGTCACCGGAAACACTCTGAGCATCTCCTCTATCAACGCGATAGGGGAATTCAACGCCACACACAACTGCGGCACGGCGGTCGCCGCCGGGACGAGCTGTACAATCAGTGTGACCTTCCAGCCCAGCGGCACCGGCACACGCCTCGGGACGTTGATCATCACAGATAATGGCCCCGGCAGCCCGCACACCGCCGCGCTGAACGGGACGGGCGTCACTCCCCCGAACGTGATGCTCTCGGCCACCAGCCTGACCTTTGCGGCGCAAGTGGTGAGCACCACCAGCTCTGCGCAGACCATCACGCTCACCAATATGGGCAGCGCGCCGCTCACCATCGCCAGCATCGGGCTCACAGGCTTAAACAGCGGCGATTTCGCGGCCACGCACAACTGTCCGCTTTCCCCTGCCACGCTCGCGGTGAATGCGAATTGTACGATCAGCGTCACTTTCACGCCGTCGGCCAGCGGAGCGCGCAACGCCTCCCTGAGCGTTTCGAGCGACGCTACCGGTAGCCCGCACAGCGTCGCTCTCAGCGGCATCGGTGTGGTGGGTCCGGCGGCTTCGTTTTCGCCGGCCAGCGTGACGTTCGGAAATCAGCCGGTTAACACTCCCAGTACGCCGAGAAGCGTCACGCTGACCAACAGCGGCAGTGCCAACCTGATCATCTCGGCGATTGCGTTGACCAACGGTTCCGTGTTTTCGCAGACCAACAACTGCCCCGGGACGCTGGCACCGGCAGCGTCTTGCCTTTTCAACTTGACCTTCACTCCGCTTGGCGCGCTCACCTACGTTGGATCGCTCTCGGTCACCGACAATGCCCCTGGCAGCCCGCATCGCGTCGCTCTCACCGGAAATGGTGCGGATTTTTCCATCTCCGTTTCCCCGGGAACGCCAACTTCAGCAACCATCCAGGCGGGGCAATCCGCCACCTTTACACTGGGCTTGGCTTCAACTGGATTCAGCGGGACCGTCGCGCTGGCCTGCAGCCATTCAATTCCTTTGGGAACGTGCGTGGTTTCGCCGTCTTCGGTGGTGCTGGGGGGTTCCGGTTCGCCTTCAGCAACAATAACCGTGACCACTACCGCCCACGCACTCCTGCCAACCGGGCCAGGAAGGCCTTCCCCGCCGATATTCTATTGGCGCGAGGTACTCCCCTGGCTGGTTCTTCTGATGAGCGTGCCACTGCTGTTGACCGGGAAGAAGGAGAGGCGTCGCCCGGCACTGGCCTTTTGCGTGGTGATGCTCTGCGCGCTTTTCGGCGCGGCCTGCGCTGGGGGCAAGGCAAGCCCGCTGCCAGGTACACCTCCGGGCGCATACACAATCACCGTTAACGCTTCGTCATCGGGCGCGGTTCGCTCTGTTGCGCTGTCGGTCGTTGTCCGATAGCGGACATCTTCCTCGCGCGCACGGGCCAACCTCAGGGAATGGCCAGGATGGCTTATCAACTTCCAACTCGCGTGCTCTTGGGAGCTTTCCTGGCTCTTAGCTCCTCCAGCTACGGGCAGAACAATTCTCAGCCGCCTGGAACCCAGGAAAAGACAGCCTCAGCCCCTTCCGGTGATGGCATCGCAGTCGGGTTCGATCTCCACCCCAAATTCGCCGCCATTCTTGTCAAGGTGGAGGTCAACAAGAAACCGGCGGTAATGATTCTCGATACCGGCTCAAGCCGCACGATTCTCGATCCCCGGATCGTGGGCCTCGATTTTCGCGAACTGCACCGGCCCGTCAACGTCGGCAAAGGATCGGGAATCTCCGGCGACGACTCGCGCTGGGGAAAGGCAAACTTGCAAGTAGGCACGCACTTGTTTCGCGACCACCGCGTTGTTGTTTCGGACATGTGGGACGTGTCCCGCACCTTTCAGCAGCCGATCGACGGCCTGCTCGGGCAACTCCATCTTTAACGTCACGTACGCGTTCGGCAAGAACGTCAACCTGCTTTTTCCTTCGGGCGGCTGGGTCGACTATACGTATTACGTGCTGGGCGCTGTTGGTATCGTGAAGGTCGCCTACGATGAACGGTTCAATATCAAGGACAAGTTCATGCGACTGGTTGATGCGTTTCGGGGAACAAGGGTTGGATTTTGTGAGTCTCTGATTTTGGGGCCGCCGAAGCCGGCAGTACCACCCAACCCATCCCATTAATCCCTTCAAAAACCAGGGACCGGTACCGGTTCAGGTACAGGTACCGATCACAGGACACGGGACACAGGTCACGGGTCACGGGCACCGGGTAGAATCCACTTTTTCCCACCCTGCAAGAAACCGCGCAACCACCGGATCCGGTGCTAATTTAAGACCCCGCCAAACATCCCCCGACTGCCCGATCTGCCAAAGCCCCTGCTCCTGATCCAGCGACGTACCGGTTCCGACCGAGGGGTGAAGGTGCTGCACTCCCCCATTATAATCCGAGCCCATCGCCACCCCATCCGCGCCAATCACCAACCCTATCTCGCGCGCCTGGGCTGAAAGCGCAGTCAAGCCCCCCTCGCTATTGGTACCGAGCAACATGTCTTCTGCCGGCATCACGCCCAGCAGCCCCTTGGTCTCACGCACGCCTTGCAGCTGCTCAGCCGTAATTCCGCGCTCGGCCCTCAAAAACCGTCGCAGCGTCGTGTGAGTATAAAGCAAGGGCTGGCCCGCCGCGCGCAGCATGGGCACGAGCTCCGCCTGCGAAGCGTCCGAGGCATGGGAAAGGTCAAGCCAAACATGTCGTTTGATCAGCTCCCGCGCCATCCAGCGCCCTTTCTCGGTAAGCCCGGCGCCATTGACCAGCACCCCATCCACGTCCCGCGTGCCGCTGAACCAGCTGCGCACCAGCGCAATCGGCGATGCAAAACCCAGAATGCCCCGCAAAAGCGCGACGCCGCCAAAGAGGTCGTCGGTCAAATGCAACAGCGTCACGATTCGAATTCCCGAGTTATCCACGAACTCTTTCAAATCCTCTTCGGTCTCGATAATTCCCATCGCGCCTTCCAGCGAAAGCACCAGCAGACGTTTGCCGTGGGCAACTCCGTCGCGCGCTTCTTTGGCCGTGCGCGGAAGGATCCACTCGGGGTTTTCACCCACGAATTTCCGGGCCAGCGCTATTTGCCGGCGCACGGAATCGCGCATCGACAGCGTCAGGACGGGATGGGAATAAAGAGAAACCACCGCCACTTGCAATCCGGAAGCATTGAGCGTTTCGGGATTGGCTTGCGAGGAAAACCGGTCGCGCCACGAAGTCGCCTTGAGCGGCCCAAAAAAATCACCGCGAAACATGGGGCTCATGCCCTCTTTCATGAACAGATGGGCATGCAGCTCAATGCCACCGGCGCTGACCATGGCGGGCTGCCCCAGCGCTACCGCCAGCAGAAAAAGGCCTCTCATGAGCTTGTGGCCGCATCCACTACAGCGGCCGTCTTTCCGGTTTTCTCGCACGTCCCGCTTTTACCCGCCAAAAACGCCACGGCCAGCGACAGCACCGCGAAGTCGTCCAGGTAACCGATGACCGGAATCGCATCAGGAATCAGATCAAGAGGATTCACCAGATAAAGCAGCGCCCCGGCGCAAACCGCTTTTTGGCTGGTCGTAAACTTCTTGGAACGAACAGCCTCGCTGACCTTGACCACATGCGCGCGCAACATCTTGTCGATGCGAAAATCGAAAAGCTTGGCCTTGACCTCGGACTCCAGCTTGCCCAGATCGTCCACTTTTCGGCCCGACTGCTCAAGCTCCGACAAAAGCGAGCTGAACCCCTCGGCCTCGCCATTCGGATTCGCATTTCGCATCATCGTTGCCGCCAGCGCGGTCAGGCTGTCCTCGGATGCCGCGGCCGCCGAACGCACATGCTGGTCGAACTGAAGATGATATTTTTCGGGAATCGGCGTGCCAGCCCCCTTGCGCAGCATGCGCCGGATGGTCATGTTCGAAACCATCGTTTCCTTGCCAAAACGTTCTGGCGAAAGATTCTTTGATTCCAAATATATTTTCAAGTCGTCGACATTTCGAATTTCCATAATCTCAATCCCCAGTTCCATCTTCGCCAAGCTTATCATCGGGCCTGGCAAACCATAAATACAGAGTTGGCAGCAGAAAAAATCCCATGACCAAGTCGGTAATCAACCCACCGACTATGACGATGGCCAGCGGACGCTGCGAGTCTGACCCGATTTCGTGCGAAAAGGCCGCGGGCAGCAGCCCGAACGTGGCTACCAGCGCCGTCATCATGATCGGACGCAGGCGCAAAATGCTGCCCTCGATCACCGCATCACGAATCGAAGAACCCCGCGCCCGAAGCTGATTGATATAGGTCACGAGCAAAACACCCGTTTGAATCGAAACCCCGAACACCGCCAAAAACCCGATACCCGAGGAAACACTGAAATTATTACCCGTCAAAAACAAGGCCAGCACCCCGCCCACCCGGGCCAGCGCCACGTTGACCATGATGATCAGCGCCCACTTCACCGAGCCGAATACCAGAATCAGGATGAAGAAAATCGCGAAGACGGCCCAGGTCGCGTCCGCGCACGCTGAACTTCACCGCGACGTAACGCGAGTTCTCTTCGCGATAAATCATCGAAGCGCCGTCTTCGACCTTGATCGCAGCCAGGTTCTCAAGCGGCACGCGGTAGCCGTCGGGCGTCGAAACCTGAATGTGGCGAATCTGCTCTATCGTCTCGCGGTGCTGCGGCTGGTAGCGCACCACGATGTCGTAGCGCTTTTCGCCATCCATGACCACCGAGGCCACCTTGCCGCCCACGGCGGTTTCGATCACGTCCTGCACGTCAGAGATATTGAGCCCGTATCGCGAAATCGTATCGCGATCGATGACGATGTTGACGTTGGGCTGCCCCAGCTCCTCGAATACGCCCAAATCCTGTACGCCGCGTACCGCACCAATGGCCTCCTTGATCTCGTGCGCCTTTTGATCCAGCGTCTTCAAGTCCTCGCCGTAAAGCTTGACGACCATGGCGCCCTTAACGCCCGACATCATCTCCTCGGCGCCATCCGAAATGGGCTGCGAAAAATTCCAAATCACGCCGGGAATCTGCGTTAGCTCGGCGTTCATCGACGCGATAAGGTCATTTTTAGTGCGAAACTTTTTTCGCCATTTTCCATGGGGCTTCAGATCGACGAAACACTCGGTATTGAAAAACCCGGTGGCGTCCGTGCCGTCATCGGGCCGTCCAATCTGGCACACGGTAATGGGCACCTCGGGATACCGCATGAACACGGCACGCGCTTTTTTAACCACGGCATCCGAAGTTTCATACGAGGTACTGGGCGGCAACGTGCCGCGTACCCAGATACTGCCTTCATCCAGGTGTGGCAAAAACTCCGAGCCAATGGGGCCGCCAAATGCCAGAATCAAGGTCAGCGCAAAACTTGCCAGCGAAATGCCAACCACTTTGGGCCTATTGGCCAGCGCCCAGCTCAGCGCCTTGCGGTAGTTGGTCTCGATCCAACCCATGAACGGGTTGTGCCACTCCTTGAGCTCGCCCTTCATGAAAATCACGGCCAGCACCGGCACCACGGTCAAAACCACGAGCAACGAACCCAGCAGCGCAAAAGCCACGGTCCAGGCCATGGGCGAAAAAAGGCGTCCCTCGATACGCTGCAGGGTGAAGATGGGCAGATACGCCAATATGATGATGGCAATCGCGTAAACAATGGGGCGTTCCACCTCGCGGGCCGCCGTAATGACCAGCTCGAGCATGTTCTCGTCATCGGAGCCCAAACCCTGGTTGCGCCGGTTCTGCTTGTGGCGAAAAATATTCTCGATCATCACCACCGCGCCGTCCACGACCATGCCAAAATCGAGCGCGCCCAGGGACAGCAGATTTGCCGGAATGTTCTTCAAGTCGAGTAAAATCGACGCGATCAAAAGCGACATGGGAATCGTAACCGCGACAATCAAGGCGCTGCGCAAATTGCCCAGAAAAAAAAGCAGTACAATGAGCACCAGAATCATGCCCTCGAGCATGTTCTCTTCCACTGTGTGAGTCGTGAAACGAATCAAATCGGAGCGATCGAGATAAGGTTTTATTTTCACGTCAGGCGGCAGGAAACGCTCATTGATCTCTTTGACCTTCGCATTCAGTCCCTTGAGCACTGTTTCGTCGCGCTCGCCCACGCGCGCCAGCACCACCCCCTCAACCACGTCGTCGCGCTCATCCACCGTGCCGTCGGGCCGATGCTCAGACATTGAAATTTTGCCCAGCCGCGTCTTGGGTC
>JACQAW010000416.1 GCA_016194725.1 Deltaproteobacteria bacterium | reverse complement strand
GGCGACGCCGTGAACCTGGCCTCGCGGGTGGAAAGCCTGACCAAGGAGCTGAAACAGGAAGTGCTGATCACGGCTTCGGTGCTGGAAAACATCGGCACGCAGTTTATAACCGAAGACGTGGGCGAGGTGCCAGTGCGCGGCCATTCGCCCGTTCGTCTTTACGGTGTTCAAGGGGAAATAAAATGACCAGGCTTGCTCTGATACTGCTTTTGCTCACGACTCAAAATGCTTTTGCCGGCGGCGCCGCGGGCATGATTGCCGACCTGGCAGGCGACGTAAAGTGGGCCGGCCACGACAGGCCCGACATCATGGACGAGGTGCATGCGGGCGACACCTTGCGCGTGGGCAGCGGCTCGAAGCTGGTGCTGATTTATTTCAAGGGCTGCCGCAAGGAAACGATAGCTGGCGCGACCGAGGTGAAGGTGGGTGAGGCTGCAAGCGAGGTGAAAGACCAGAGCGCCATTACAGCCACTCGTACCAAATGCGAGCCTCCGGGAATTGCGGCCAACGCCAAAGTGGGCTCAGTGCCCGGAGCGCTGGTGCTGATGGGCAAGAAAAAAAGCGGCGACCCTGAAAAGGATTATAAAGACGCCATTGAAAACAACCCCAAGGACATTGGCGCGCGCACGGCTTACGCCGTTTTTCTGGAAAACCGCGGCCATTTTTCGATGGCGCTGACACAGTACGACGCCATGGCACGGTTGCAGCCCGGCAGCGCGTCGGTCGCGGCCCAGCGGGGCAGCCTGAAAGCCGCGATCGTTTTGCAGGCACTCACGGTATGGTCGCGCATGCGCCCCAAGGACAAGCTCACGCCAGGCGTGCTGCGCGCAGCCGGCGTTACCGACTCGGAGCTCCTGAAGTCGGTGCATAATCTAAAGAACCCGGTTCCGGCATTTACGGCTGCCTACCATGGGAATACGCAATCCGTTGAGCGCTTCTACCGGCAGATTCTCGATTCCAAATGAAACGCCTCATTGCCATTACAGCGCTGTTGGCGACAGTGGGCTGTGCCACGGCAAAACCCGAGCCGCAGACGACCCAGGAAATTTTTGACGCCGGCATCAAGGCGGCGTGGAAGACCCCAAGAACGAGTGAAAAAATTTTCCAGCGCGGCCTGGCTTTGGCGCGCCAGCAAGGCAACCAGGAAAAGGTGGCTTTGTTTCTAGTCAATCTGGGCGGCATCGCCGCAAGCTTTGGCGATTACCCCAAGGCGCTGGATCTTTATACGCAGTCCCTTGCCATTCAGCGCACCTTGCCCCACCACGAAGAAGTCGAGGCCAGAATTCTGCGCACCTTTGGGCTTACCTACGAAGACCTGGGTGATTACTCGAAAGCAATCCAATTTCTATCCGACTCGATCAGTATAACCCGCCATATTAATGAGAGCTGGGATGAATCTACTTTTCTAGGCGAGCTGGGCCGAGTTTACGGCAAGCTGGGCGACCCGGCCAAGGCGCTGGAGCTGCACCAGAAGGGTCTCGAGGTGGCCGTGCGCCTGAAAGACAAAGAGCGGCAGGGAATCGCGTGGGATCATATTGGCGAGGCCCGGGCCGACCTGGGCCAGCTGGATAAGGCGTTGGAAGCCTTCAACTCGGCGCTCGCGTTGTCGAAAGAAAACGGTAATTTTCCGTCATCGAACATGATTGAGCTGCACATGAGCGACGTTTACCTGGCCCAGGGCAATTTGGAGGCGGCGGGAATTATCCTGAAACGCGTTCGCTTCAACGTCAGCCTGGGTTATCAGTATCTGCTGAGTCATGAACTGGGACAGGCCGAGGACATGTTCAGTAACGCTGTTCGAGGCGGCAAGGCTTTAAGACGCGCTGGTTTGCTGCTGTCGGGCTACCTGGGGCTTGCGATGACGCTGGAACAACGCGGGGACGCGGAATCTGCACGTTCGGTTTACGCCCAGGCCATCGCTGAAACGGAACGCGAGCGCGAGCTGCTGCCGCTTTCGGCACGCGGCGCCTTTTTATCGGGCAAGGTATTCGGCGCGGTACTCCGGCTCGAGGCCTACCAGGGCCGGGCCCGGGTTTCAGAAGACCCTGCCACCGGTTTTTTCTGGGCCGAAAACACCAAGGCGCGGGTGTTTGTGGAATCGCTTTCGGAAAGATTCAGAAAATCGGCTACCGAGCTTCCGCCAAACCTTGCGCGCACCGAGGCTGAGGTCACGGCCCGCGTGCTTTCAGTGACCAAAGAACGCGACCAGGCCTTTGAAAGAAATCAGATGACCCGCTACGATGAGCTTGCACCTGAGTTCACGGCGGCAAGGCAGCAGCAGGCCAAGCTGGTCGAAACCCTGCGGCACGATTACCCCAAGTATGCGGCGCTGGTCTACCCGCAGCCGGTCAAAGCAGAAGCCGTGGCGCTCAAGGCCACCGAGATACTGATTGAGTTCGAGGTCACCTCGTCAAAAACGCTGCTCTTCATTCTGCGCACCGGCCAGCCCGTGGTGCGCCTGGATATACCGGTGCAACGCACGGAGCTCGAAGAGCTGGTGGGACGCTTTCGGCATCCCTTTGAAAATCCTGTCGATGACGACGGCCGTTTTCAGGGTGCCTTTGATGCCGAGTCCGGCACCGCCTTGTACAAGGCCCTGCTACAGCCAGCCATCGATAAAGGTTATGTGACCAAGGGTTCGGAAATCATTATCGTGCCCGACGAGGCACTGGGCCTGCTGCCATTCGAGGCGCTGAACGCCGGGCCCGAAAAACATTATCTGGGCGACGACTACGACATCAGCTACGCGCAGTCAGCCACGGCCTTTACGCTGGCCCGGAATTTTGCCGCGACTAAAACGGATACCAAGGGTGTCTTTATACTGGCTGACCCCGTCTTTGACCGCACCGATGCCCGGCTGGGAAAAAACCCCGGCCCCAAGATGCTTGTCCGCGCGCGGGAGAAAGAAATTCAGCAGGCCCAGGTTGCGCAAATTGCCCAGGCCGCGCAGGCCGTGGCCCGGCGCATGGGAGCCGATGAGGATGCTGGCTTTGCACGACTGGTCGATACCGGCGCACTGGCCAGCGAGACGGTTAAGCTATTCGGTAAAGACGCTACTGCTTTGGTTGGGCTGCATGCCTCGAAAGAAGAGCTGCATAAGGCAGATCTTTCGCGCTATCGCTTTCTGATCTTTGCGACACATGGAATCCTGGATAACGACGTGCCGTATATTCGTGAACCATCGCTGGTGCTGACTCAGGTGAACCGGCGTGGCTCGACGATCGATGGATTCTTGAAAATGAGCGAGGTCATGGACCTGAAGCTCGACGCCGAGGTCGTGGCCCTGACCGCGTGCAAAACCGGCCTGGGCCGTGCCGTGGGCGGCGAAGGCGTGGTGGGACTGGGGCGCGCGTTTCAATATGCTGGCGCCAGAAATGTACTGGTGAGTTTGTGGAGCGTGGCCGAGAAATCGACGACACTGCTGGCTCAGGCGGTTTTGGAGCGGCTCAAGGCGGGCGATACGCCCCGGCAGGCGCTGAAAAAAGCAAGGCTACGCCTGCGCGCACAGGGATATGATCATCCGTTTTTCTGGGCGCCTTTTGTTTTGATGGGAAGCTGATTACTGCAGCTCTTCATCGGCAATAGGGCATCCGGGCTGCAGGCGCAGCACGCGAACGTCGCCACGCACGACACCCCTGCCAGCGCCGCTGCCGCAGGGACGCTCGTAGAGCGGACGCTTGAAAGTGCCTACCGTATTGAACATCTGGCCGGCCGCCTCGTCGGTATCGATGGTGCCCGTTTGCTCATTGAAGCCTTTGATGAACACGATGTGCCCATTGATAACCGCAATGTCGCCCCGGGACGGCGTATCGCCCCCGCGCAGGTTCAAGGGCTTCAGGCACTTCGACATATCGGCCCATTTTCCGCGTGAGGGCGGTTTGCCGTCGCCGATTTCCATGAACACGCTGGTCGGTGGCGCGATGGTGCCTTTTTTGAAGAGCACGCTGCCGATGAAGTCAGAGCAGTCCTCGCCATCCGATCCCTCTTTGAGCCGGCTGCCGCCAAAGACATATCCGTTGTGCAGCTCAACCACACCCGAGATTTCAGCGGAGTGGCGAACAAGGTCAAGCGTCACCGGCTTGTTGTGAAGCGTGCGGCTGTCGATCGTGTCGCTGTCAAGAAGGCCGTAATACATGACCTGCCGCTGCACGAGCTCGTGGTAGGTGCCCGCATCGCCATAACCGGCCCGTTGCATTGAATACTGCTCGCGGAGCGCGTCGTTGTCATACGCGTCCACGATGCCCAAGGTGCTTTCGCCCCAACGCAGGCGAACGAAGCCACCGATCGCCGCTCTGCGCTCGTCCTTGTCGGTCAGATCCAACGATGCCTCGCCCTCTTTGAGCAGGTCATCGACGTAATGGTAGCTGCCCAGCATGAGCTTGCAGGTGCGCTGCAGGCGAGTGACGTCGGTCGTGTGCATCAGAGTGGGCAGGACTTTCGTGGGATCGGTAACGATATAGCTGGGGTCGGTGCCGCCCATTGAGATCGGAAGCTCCTTGTCACAGTGCTCGCCCAGCATGGACTTCATTCGGGCCACAATGGGCTGCAGGCGTTTGCGGGCTTTCACCATCGAATCATAAACCTCACCCAGCCTCATTCTCGTATACTGTGTTTCAAGCGCGTCGTGATCTGTCCAAATCTTATGCTGAGTGGCGATAATGAGTTTGTCAGCCCTGTTGATAATGGAATCCTGCATGGACTCGCTGATGGCCTTTACAGCCTGAGTCTGAATTTTCTGATCCTTCTTCGAGATGGGCGCGGAATCGGCGGTGGGACAAGCCGGCGCGATGACTCCGGTGGCCGGATCCACTGCCGGTTTTTGGCATTTGAGAAAGTCCGAGTTCACCCAGCGGGGCGCGCCCACTTTTACGCCATCGCGCAGGCACTGGACCAGCACGCGATGAATGTCATCCATGCCCTGAATGATCATCGCGGGGCAGTTTTCGCGATTAAGGGACGACTGACGAACGCTTACGGCACTGTCGTCCCATGGAGAATCGCTGTAGTGGTTGTCGTCGTAGTAACCCTGAGCTTTCAAGGCTGCACCCGCAACGGCGGTGGCGGCCGTAGCTGTCCCACCGGTGGGTGCGTCATTGAGCCAAGACGAAGCGCAGGTCATTGCCGGAGCAAGTTCAGTGATACCGGCCGCGCACGGACCGGTAGGCGTAATACTACGACCACGCCCGGCTGCCTGCGCGCAAACTGACCACGCTGCTAGTATTCCTGCAGCGGTAATAAGGTACGCCAAATACTTCAAACGATCCCCCAATACCTTTCATTATATAATGGCTGGGGCGGAATAGCTTAACGCATGGTTTTTACAATGATATTAGAGGCAAAAGAGCAGTTGCAGGCACGACTCGGGCACTGCTTGATATCGCAAGCAAGTGCTTGGTGTTCCGAACAAAGAACTGCTTGATATCGTGAGCAAGTGATTCAACACCCTTGCTTGATATTACGGACAACTGCTTTAGACTTTAAACATGACCGCGGAAGCTGGCCGGCTACTATGGACTCAGCTACACCCAGCTCATGGATGCCGCGGGTTATCTGGAAGCTGCCGCGACCCCGCTTTCGAGTTCCCAGGGGATACTCCAGGACATGGTTTTGGATGGCCAGAATTTGACGTTTGATGAGGCTATTGCGGTTGCTAGTTTTTTGGCGGAATACCGTAAGCGTACTCGGTTGGCCGGTACATTTCGGCAGGCGGATGGAGTGACTGGTAGTTCCGGACGTAGGGTTGTTCACTATCAGAAACAGACCCAGACCCAGACACAGCCTCAGACTCAGCTAGCGCCTCAGACTCAGATTCAGACTCTGGCTGAGGCTCAGACTCAAACTTTGCCGCCGCCTCAGGCCGTGCCACAGACATACTCCGCGCCACATCCGCACTCCAGGCCCCCCATCACATTTGGAGTAACCGATTAGCTGGTGTGCTAATACCGGCTTATGACTTGGCTTGATGGCTCGCAATATATTCTGACGCGGTTTTGCTTTCAGCGGGCGTTGGCTTTTGTTTACTTCATTGGTTTTCTGATTCTGGTCAATCAAGGGCTGCCGCTGCTGGGAGCGCAGGGGCTGCTTCCTTTTAAAAACTTTTTGAAGCGCGTGCGCTTTTGGGATTCGCCTTCACTTTTCTTTGCCGTGGGTTCGAGTGACCGGGCGTTTCGCGCTTTGGCCTGGCTTGGACTTGGGCTGTCGGTTGTCGCATTGACCGGAGTTTCGGACTCGCACGGCATGGCCGTGTCGACGCTCGTGTGGCTTTCGCTTTGGGTACTTTATCTTTCGTTCGTGAACATCGGCCAGACCTTCTATGGCTTTGGTTGGGAAACGCTGCTGCTTGAAACGGCCTTTCTAGCCATATTCCTGGGCTCTAATGATAGTGAGCCGCCGGTGGCGGTCTTCTGGCTTTTGCGCTGGGTGCTTTTTCGCGTCATGTTTGGCGCGGGCTTGATTAAGCTGCGTGGCGACCCCTGCTGGCGCGACCTGACCTGCATGAACTACCATTACGAGACGCAGCCCATTCCCAATCCTCTTTCGTATTACCTGCACCGCTTGCCCGAAAAGGTGCACAAGTTCAGCGTGCTTTTCACCCACTTCGTCGAGCTCATCGTGCCTTTTGGCCTGTTCGGCCCTGGCGCGGTTCGTTGGGTGGCTGGCGGTCTGACACTTTTTTTTCAGCTCTCGCTTATTTTGAGCGGAAATTTATCCTGGCTCAACTACATCACCCTCGTCTTGACCATTGCCTGTTTTGACGACCGGCTGCTGGGATACATTTTTTCATTTCACCACGCCGTGCCCGCCACCATGGGCTGGGTGCACGTGGGCGTGCTGGGGGCGCTGGGGGTTTTGATTTTTATGTTGAGCATCAAGCCCACCATCAATCTTTTCTCGCGCCGCCAGATCATGAACACCAGCTTTGAGCCGCTACACCTGGTAAATACCTACGGCGCGTTTGGCAGCATTACGCGCGACCGCATGGAGCTGGTCATCGAAGGCACCAGCGATTCGGTGGCCACGCCGCAAACGCGCTGGCTTGAGTATGAGTTCAAAGCCAAGCCGGGAAATCCCGCGCGCAGGCTGCCCATCGTGTCGCCTTACCATTACCGGCTGGACTGGCAGATGTGGTTTGCCGCCATGAGCGGGTATGAAAACCACCCCTGGATTTTGAATCTGCTGGCAAAGCTTCTGCGCGGCGATGCGCGCGTGCTGGGGCTGATGGCCCACAATCCCTTTCCAAATAGCCCGCCCAGGCTCGTTCGCGTGCGGCGCTATTACTACTGCTTCACCGAGCTGGGCGATAAAAGCGGGCACCCGTGGCAGCGCGCGCTGGTGGGCGAGTACCTGCGCCCGTTGTCTCTTCATGATCAAAACTTCCTTGCCGTGCTCAGGGACATGCAATGGCTCGAGGCCTAAGCGGCTTGGCGCGAGAGCGGTTCGATTTTTCCGGTGGGAATATCGAGATGCAGGTCGTGAAAGCGCCTTAACGTCGACCGGTGCGCGATGCTTGCAATCGTGGCGTGCGGCAGGCGCCTGCGCAGCTGCCCGTACAGCGCAGCTTCGGTGGGCTCATCGAGCGCAGAGGTGGCCTCGTCGAGAAAAAGCAAATCGGGCTGCTGCAGGAATACACGCACGAAAGCCACGCGCTGCTGCTCGCCTGGCGACAGCACGAGTGCCCAGTTTTCCGTGTCCTCAAGGCGATTTTCCAGATGCTGCAGCCAGCCAGGCTTCGAGAGCTTTGCTGTTCATCCAGGTTCGCCAGTGCAGCTCGAGCGTCTGCCAGAAATAATTTTCGTAGGTTTCAAAAACCACCATGCCACCGCAGATGGCCGACCACACCAGAAGCTGTTGAATGACGCGGCTGACGTCCATTTTCTGAACGGCATCGTAAAACTCGGCGTTCCAGCGATTGCCTAAAACGAACATATAGGTCTGAAGAAAACCCGCGCTCAGCACCAGGGCAAGCAGGCCCAGCGCCTTGAAGCGCTCTTCAGAAGTCCAGAAAGGCTTGGCCAGGGCCCAGAAGGCCGAAACAGTTCTCCTCACCTTCATAATATCGGCTGATTTGCGCACGCACGGCAGCCCAAAACCGGCAACTTCTGCCTGGATTCCGGGTCAATCACCTGCCCAGTGTTTTGGTATCAATGGGGCAAGGACTTTCGCCCGGGCGCAATTCGGCGCCCGCGCGCGGCGCGAACCGCAGCACGCGAATGTCTGAGCGAATGGGGCGCAGGCCCCAGTTTTTGGAATCAAACGGGTGCTGGCCTTCGCAGGACTCTTCGACAATGGGCCGGCGCATTTCGCAAACCGACCCGCAGCCGCCGCTGGCCGCCTCGATGGTTTTGATTTCATGCGTGTCGCTGTCGTAGCCGCTGGCGATGACAATGTGGCCGGCCGAGCTGACCAGGTCGCCCGCCATGGGTGTTTCATTCTTGCGCAAATCGATAACCTGAAAGCAGCTGGAGTATTGCTGAAAGAAGGGCACGCTTTTCATGGCGGGGTCGTCCGAAAGGTATCGATGCAGGTTCTCGAAATCCTGAACCGTGGGCGTCTTGTCGCCTCTGATTCCCATGACGTGATGAAGCACGAAGCCGGCGCACTCGATGGCGCTGGAGCCTTCACCCTGTGCTCCGTACAGATAACCGTTGTGTAATTCGTCAAAGCCCAAGTCGGTCTTCACGGGTCTGCCGTCCATGTTCTTCGGGGGCTTAGTCCCGCCTTTTTTGGATGCACGCTCAACCTGAATCAGATCCTGCGAGTTGCGGTTCACCAGTTTTAGCTTCGCCTTGAGCTTGCGCAGGTAGCCTTTATCGGTACCGGGCGGATCTTCGCTCGAAACGGCATTGGGGTCGGTGCCTGGGTCGGGAGTTTCGAGCCCCAGGGCATAGTAATAGATGGTGCGGGTGGTGAGGTCGGTATTCGTCGATTTTCCGATTGAAGTGTCGGCCAGGACACTGAGCCCCTGCAAGGCCTGAGCGTATTCGCCTGCGCTATGGTCGGCGTCGTCCAGATTCAGGTAGCCCAGGGTTTTTACCGCGTCCCGCATGGTGCGGCAGGCGCGCGCGCCCCGCTCCTTGGCATATGGATTTCTAGGATCGTTAAACTCCTCGTTTTCGCAGTCCGGGCCGTAAACGTTTGTCAGATGTCCGGCCAGGCGCTTTAATCTGTCACGGGCTCGAATGAGCATCGCGCGGCGCTGTTCCGTCGATATTTTATCGGACCAGAATGCCTTGAGCAGAGCCACGTTGTCGTTTTTGGTTTCGGCGTCGACCTTCTTTTTATACGCGATGGCCTTGTCCAGCACGGCCTTGTGCATTTCGGCATTCGCGGCGTCGGACAGCTTTCGCAGCTCAGCGTCGGACAACGGCACCACGGCACCCGTAGGGCAGCTGCTGGGGTCTGATACGCCCACATCGCCATTGTAGCTGCGCACGTTGCGATTGGGCTCGCACAGTAGATTGTCGGCGTTCACCCATAGCAGCGTGGGCGAAGACGGATCGCCACCGCGAAATTTGATCTGTACTTTATGAGCGATCGGATCGACGTCCATGACCTCAAATGTCTTCTTGGCGACTTCTTTGCCCTTTTTATTGACCAGGGTAACCGCATCGCCATCGTCCGGAGTGATTTGCTGAGCGGTGTCGCGATTGTAAGCGTCTTCGTAATAGGCCGACGTATTTCGACCCCAGCCGGCATAATCTTTTCTATAGTAAGCCAACGCGCAATGGTTCGACGCCAGCTCGATGTGCGCGCCCGTGGTGCATTTGCCAATAGAACCGCCGACGGCACCTTTGGGGCCGGTAGCGCGCATACCTACTCCGGCGCTGCTGTTCAAAGCCAGCGCGAGCGACAGCGCGGCTAGTAAAGTTGGCAAGTTCACCTGAGTTCCCCCTACACTCCAGTATATCGCAGAGTGACTGGTCTTGCCTAGCCGTGCTTCTTTTTAAGCAGTCCTCTCGTATCTCCGCGTATGTTATAATTTCCGCTACCGGGGGAAATGGCATGAAAACATGTTTGCTGGCGGCGCTGACTTGCCAGTTTCTGCACGCCCTGAGGCGCGGCCGGCGGCTTGGCTCCAGGAAAAGCGCGGCTCGATTCAAATTTATTATTTCGATAAGGGAAACATATAATTATATTTTGTTTCTTTTATATAACCTGGCTCCATGGCACTCTTTATCTCCGAAAACAGGAGTCCACATGCCGATCATTACCGTCAAAGCCTCCGCTCCCGCCGCCCCAGCCCGTATCACCCAGCTGCTGGCTGCCGTACAAGAGGCAGGAGCCCGAGCGCTTTCGTGCCCGAGCAGCAACATCTGGGTGGAGTTCGAAGCTGTTTACCACGCGACTGCGCACCCCGTGGTTGTTTTGGCGCGCGCGCAGGCGGGGCGCTCGGATATGCAAAAAGAGGCCTTTGTGCGCGCGGTGGCCGCGGCAGTAGCCCACGCGCTTCTGGTCACGCCCGAGCAGGTATGGGTACACTACGGCGAGCTGCGGCCTCAGGACGTTTGGTTCGGCGGGCGTTGGGCCGGTTAAACGGCAAAGCGATGTGGCGCGAAAGCAATCAGGGCCATGCCGCACAGGCTGATGGCCGCTCCGCACAGATCCCAAAGGTCGGGGCGCTGGTTTTCAACCAGCCAAAGCCAAAGCACCGCCGAGAAAACGTAAACGCCGCCGTATGCGGCATAGGTACGCCCGGCGGCGGCAGGGTGCAGGCTGAGCAGCCACGAAAACAGCGCCAGACTGAATGCAGCGGGCATGAGCAGCCAG
>JACQAW010000415.1 GCA_016194725.1 Deltaproteobacteria bacterium | reverse complement strand
CGCGGAGCGTGTTCTTGAGCTTCATGTGCTGGACGAACAGGTCGTGCTCGGGCTTGAGGTCCGGCCGGCATTGCGGGCTCTTGAAATAGAACGACAGCCACTCCTGGATGCCCTTGAGGCCCGCGCGTCCCGCAAGATCCATGAACAGGGCCAGGTCGAGCACGATTGGCGCGGCCAGAATGCTGTCGCGGCACAGAAAGTTCACCTTGATCTGCATCGGATAGCCGAGCCAGCCGAAGATGTCGATGTTGTCCCAGCCTTCTTTATTGTCGCCGCGAGGTGGGTAGTAGTTGATCTTCACGATGTGGTGGTAATCGCCGTAGAGATCGGGATTCACTTCGGGCTGCAAGATCTGATCAAGGACCGAGAGCTTCGTGAGCTCTTTGGACTTGAACGAGCCTGGATCTTCAAGCACTTCGCCGTCGCGGTTGCCGAGAATGTTGGTCGAATACCAGCCGGCCAGCCCAAGCGCGCGAGCCTTGAGGCCCGGAGCCAGCACGGTCTTCATCAGAGTCTGGCCGGTTTTGAAGTCGCTGCCGGCGATGGGCACGTTGCGCTTCTTGGCTAATTCCTGAAGCGCAGGAAGCTCGACGGATTGGTTCGGCGAGCCGTTGGCATAGGGAACATTTTCCATGAGCGCGGCATAGGTATAGATCATCGAAGGCGCGATGCCGGGGTCGCTGTTGCGCAGACCGGCTTCGAACTTGTCCAGGGTGGAGTGCACATCGCCAAGCGTGATGTAGGATTCCGTGGATGCGCACCAGACCATCACGACGCGGGTGAGGTCGTTGTCGCGCACGAACTTGCGAATGTCTGCACGGAGCTGATCCGCGAGATCCATCTTGTTTTTGCCCTTCTTGACGTTTGGGCCGGTGATGCGCTTGATGTATTCGGGATCGAACACGGCCGACATGGGCTTGATTTTTTCAAGTTGCGGACGAAGTGCTTCAAGCTGCGTGGGTTCAAGAACCCGGGCATTTTTCGCGGATTCGTAGGCATTATCAGTGAAGATATCCCAGCCGCCGAAAACAACCTGGTCGAGACCCGCGAGAGGAAGAAAACTTTTGATGTCCACCAGGCGATTTTGGCTTCGCTTGCCCAGTCGAAGGTTGCCCATCTGGGTGAGTGAGCCGATTGGTTTTGCCGTACCGAGTTTAACGGCCTCAACGCCGGCAAACATGGTGGTTGCAACCGCACCCAGGCCGGGCGTCAAGATGCCCAATTTTCCCCTGGCAGGTTTAATCTTCGAAGATGTGTTATTTTGCATGCGCATTCCCTTTCGACTCTTGTCGGCACTAAGCGGCATAACGTCGCCGCTGCTCTCTTTTACTAAAAATGGGGTAACCTTATCCAGATACCGAAGTTGATCGGATTTGTCTTGTCCATTTTGTCGGTTATTTACGGTGTCAGTGTGGCCCCAGGCCGGGCGTAATTTCAGTTCCCACTGTTTTGGAAAGTTCGGCCCAGCCCATGTTGACACGGTAAACGGATTCCCAGTGGTCCTGAGCGGTTTTTGCGCGTGCGATGTAGGCGTCGACCAGATTTTTTATCTCGGTCAGGCCGATGGAGTAGCCCATGGTTTCGGCTACCAGCCAGCGTCGCCCGATTTGAAAAGCGTCGCGGCTGGCGGCAAGCCGGTCGCGGGATTCGGACAGGTTCGCCAGAACTTTTTTGAGTTCCATTCTGAAGCCCGCCTTTGCGTAAATCTCGCGCCGTTCGAGCTCGTCGATTTCGACGCGAATGGCGGCCTCATTGGCCAAGGTGGTGGCAAAATCCCAGGTCCACTGCACGCCCGCGCCCACGCCACCCGTGCTGCGATTGTAGGGGTCGTAGGCAAAGGCGGATTGCTGTCCCGTGCGAACATTTGAATATGCAAAGGTGAGCATGCCGCCCACGAAGAATACGGGAAATTTATTGGTGCGCTCGGCCTCGAGCAGGGAACGTTTGGCCAGAATGCCATTGGTCAGCTGGGCGAACTCGGGCCGGTGCGCCGCCATTTGAGTGACGAGCTGTTCTTCGGCGGGTGGGGTGCCTTCGATTGGGACCAGAACTGTTTCCTGTGGAGCTGTTTCCTCGTTGGGGTCAAAGCCCAGCCGCAGCGAAAGAGCATGGCGCGCCAGAAAACGCAGCTTGGCGGCCTCCAGGGCGCGGTAGTTGGCCTCGGCCGCGAAAATTTTCAGGCGGTAATAATCACGTTTGGAAATCGTGGGCCGCTTTTTTTTCTGATCCTCTTCGGTCTTGGCCACGATGTCGTCGACTTCTTTTTTTCCGTCCTCGAGAAAGCTGGTGAGCTGCTCGGTGAGTACGGCGCCGTAGTACAGCTCTTTGACGTCATAGATCAGCTCGCCGGTGTCTTTGCGTGCCTGGGCGCGCGCCACGTCGATGCCTCGTGCCGCGGCCTCGCGCAGGCTGGAAAGTTTGCCCCAGGCGTAAACCGGTTGCAGGACTGTTACCGAGCTTTGCAGCCAGGCGCCCCAGTGGTGCAGGTCATTGTCGGAATCCAGCGCGTTGCCCGTGGCCGCATAAATCGGGCTTAAGATCGCCGTACCGGTTACCTTGGGAAAACTTGCGGCTTCGGCCTGCTGGCGTCGCGCATCTGCGGCGCTGAGCACGGTGAGTTTGGCTAACAGGTCGGCGTTGTTATGAGTCGCGAGCTCGATGGCGGCGGCAAGCGTGACCACGCGAGGCACCGGTTCGGGCGCCGCGTTCGCAGGTACAAGGGTTCCCGGCCCCGCTGCGAAGGCCGTAAAGATAAGAAGCAATGCGCGCGCTTGCATTTGGGCTTAATTTTTCCTTGCAGGCTTGGAGTCGAGTTCGTTTAGCCGCTTATTCATCTTTGCGATAAGGCCTGCGACCCCTTTTTTCCCGATGATCTCGTCGAACTGATCATGCACGTTTTCAACCCAGCGTTCGCCCTCGATCGCAAGATCGACGACACGATAGCCCGATGCCTCTTTGGCCAGCCAGTACTCGACGGTCGAGCGCTTTTCGGCTTTGGTGATGACCGAGGTGACGTGCGCGCGCAGATCTGCGGCATTTTCCTCGGCCGTGAAATCGATTTTCACATCGCGGAAGAATTTCGGCGCTTCGGGATAGATCGTTTTGGTGATGATTTTGCGCAGCAGCTCCTCGATTTCATGTTTTTGAGCGCCCGACGCGCTGCTCGCCCGGTTGCCCAGGGCATTCGTGGCGAGCGTCTTGAAATCCACGAGGCCTTCGATGATATGGGCGCTGTCGGAATGGGTGGCTTTGTCATCAAGATGCCGCACCCGTTCAATAATGGTTTCGACGACACTTTTTGCGGTATTGGGTTGTTCAAGCGCTGACGCGGGAAGGAGGGCCAGGACCGCCAATAGTATTTGCATTATGCGGGTTTACTTTCGATTGGATAAATTTGCAAGTGGGCCTCTTGGGGGCGGACAACAAGATGATGGTGTTTCAGCCCTTTTACTCTTGCCGTCCGCATGGCATTCGATTGGGCGACATAGTAGGGAAATTGGGGCAGAGGCAATGGGGCAGTCTGCGTGGCATGAAGGCGGGAGGCATCGGTTGCAGTGAACTCAGTAACTCTTCGCAATTCATTGCGCTGCGTATGCATGAGACTAGTGAATTCCGGGCAGTCAGACTTCTGACGTCATGACGTCGGACAAGCAGGCAGTCAGTGCGGTGGTTAGACTCAGGAGAAAACCGGCGAAACGTGCTTGGCCGCAACTTTCTCGTGAGCAAGAGCGGAGCAGCGAAATTATATGCTTTTCTGGACGATTCCCATCTCCGCGTCGGGTTTTAGTGAATCAAGCAAGAGGATGCTAAATGTCTCAGAATCAAGTGGTTTTATTGAGCCTTCACCGCACTCATTACTTGGTTTTCGCTAGGTGTGCTCTTGGGAGCGAGCTCTGTTTTGATTTCGGCGATCGCCGCTCGCACAGCCTGGCGCAATACTGGATCGCCGGACTTTAAGCACCCGGAGAAGTGGTCAAGGATGCTCTTATTGAATGAAATCTCATTGAAGCCCAAGGTCTTGTTCCCGCGACGAGCAGACTCGTCACGGCGCAGTTTAAATTTCTTAAGATGAAAGTTGATTCGCCGAATGATCTCAGTGGTTAACTCCGCACGAGAGTAGTCATCTAGTGCCTCATCCGCATGTACTATAAGATTAGGTGTCGACTCAGGTGGAAATGGTGGCTGCGCCTGGACTGTCCATTGTCCGGTACGTGGGAAACGAACAGACAGTCCGAAGTAGTCGTCCCCGTATGACTTTCCAGCAACAAATGAGCTTGGCACGCCAACAATGAGACTTGGAAGCTCATAAGAGACTGCTTTCATCTGGATCTCTGTGTCGCGTAAAGCGCCATTTACTTCACTTAGAAACACCGAAGCAGTCTTGCAGTCACTTCCAGAGTGGTAACACATATCCATGTAATTGAAGGTGCGGTCGTGAGCCACATTAAGCTCGCGAATTTTACGTTTGAGCTCGTGATACTTATTGGCTGCCTTTTCAATTGGCGGAAGTTTGACAAAGAAACTGCCATTACGGATGAACACGTACAGACCGGTGCGCCCAAAGCGCTGTGCTGGAAGAAATAATGCGCGGGGTTCACCAATGACCCCTGTCGGTACAATGACTGTGCCACGAGGGTCTGGGCCCTCGTTAAGCCAAGATGGTGGCGCATTGGTTGAAATGCCAAACTGGCCACCTAGACATTCCATTTCTTTCGCGAACTCGTCCGCAGCGGTCGCGCTCGCTGCAGCGGCAAAGGAAAGTGTATTCAACGCCAAAACTCCTGCAAGGGCTAGCGCCCATTTTGAAATATCCATAGTAAAAACATAAAGCTTTCCACTCAGTTATTATATATATATTTATGACTCAATAAAACACGCATAAACCGAAACCTTCTAAGTACAATTTCCCGAGCAAAATGCGTATATTTGTGGCAATAATCACATAAGTCTGCTGGGAATTATCTCGAACCCTGTTGATCAGAGGCTTGCTCATCGGGAGTAGGAAGCAATGTTTGCAAAAGACGGTAAATTTGCCCACCCAGGGAGTCAGCTACTGACGATACCTCGGCGTCCACTGGAATATTAGCAAGCTCTAGAATGGTCTGACATTCGCGCAGAGAACTCATCGCCATCGAATAAGACCGTTTGCGGTCACGCCGCGTCGGGCGAGCGGTTCCTTCCGAGAGGTTAAGAGCGATGCTAGAAGATGCACGCGATAGTTGTTCGCGGAGATGACGAGGACACCGGACCTCTTCGCAGAGCCGGTAGAATCGAACGGAAACGTGGTAGGTGCGAAAGTTTTTTAACATGGCGAAAGCAAATACAATAACCGTGCCGTCACCACCCCGACGTCTGACTCCCGCACTGACTGCCTGCTTGTCCGACGTCATGACGTCGGAAGTCTGACTGCCCGGAATTCACTAGTCTCATGCGTACGCAGCGCAATGAATTGCGAAGAGCTCCTGAGTTAACTGCTACCGATGCCTCCTGCTTTCACGCCAGGCAGACTTCCCCATTGCCTCTCTGCCCCATATCCCCCTGGCCAGCCGGATGCCGCTTTACTCGGAATCAAGTCCGGCGAAGAGTAGCCACAAATCCCAGACCGCCAGCCGCGCAAATGCTGATCATCCCCGACTTGCCCTTCGAATCAGCAAGCTCCTGCGCAAGCTGCATGACCAACCGAGCACCAGTGGCACCGAAAGGATGTCCGAGCGGAATGGAGCCGCCATGCGGGTTGATGCGGTCAAAGGAGGGAAGCGGCGATGGCGCTCCGCCGAGCTTTTTCTGGCACCAGTCCGCGCTGCTGAGTGCTTTCAGATTACACAACACCTGTGCGGCAAAGGCCTCGTGAATTTCGATGATGTCGAAGTCGACCAGGGTTTTGTTGGTGCGTTTCAAAAGTCGGTGGATGGCGTACGAGGGTGCCATGAGCAATCCCTCGCTTCGAATATCCACGGCAGCCACCTCGAACTCATCCAGAAGCGCAAGAATGGGCCAACCTTTCTTACGTGCATAAGCTTCATCGGCCAGTAAAACGACTGCGCCGCCATCGGTCAATGGACTTGCGTTGGCCGCGGTAATAGTGCCGTCTTCCGTGAAAACGGGTTTGAGCTTTGAGATCTTTTCCATCGTCGT
>JACQAW010000414.1 GCA_016194725.1 Deltaproteobacteria bacterium | reverse complement strand
TGGCACCGCCGCAAAGGAAACAACCCGACTTGATTTAGAGTGTCATTTCAAAAATATCTGACAAGATCCTGAATATCGGCCGTTTAGCCGCTTGGTACATCTATTGCTGAAACCGGAAGAGTACCAATTAAAATATCGGCTAAAAATGAGGGACCAAAAATGAAGAAACTGATCTGGCTTCTGTTGTTCAGTGTTACTCCGGCATTTGCAGTTCCCGTGAAAGTCGCGGAGGCGCCGTTCAATGATCTGGCCCTGACCGTACAGGCGATAGAAACCGCGCAGACTTACCTTTTAATAAACATCTACGAACTGTCGTCGCAGGATGTAGCGGACGCGATAATCGGCCGCATTTCTGCCGGCGTACACGTGGAGCTGCTGGAGGAAGGACAGCCCGTCGGTGGTATGTCCAAGGCCGGAAAAAATATTCAAGGCCGGATTGCCAAGGCAATGGAAAAGGCCGGCAATGAAGACCACTTTTATGTGATGACCTCGAAGGCAGACCCCAAGAACCCCGTAAAGAGGCGCTTTCGTTTCGATCATGCGAAATACATCGTAGCCGACGGAGCGCGCCTGCTGATTGGCTCTGAAAATTATTCCCCTACCGGCAACCCCGAACCTGGAAAGATAGGTAATCGGGGCTGGGAAGTGCTGATTGGCGATTCAACTGTGGCGGCGAATTTTCAAAAGGTGTTTCGCGGCGACACCGACAACTCAAATGATGACGTTGTCGACATGATGGCGCTGTCTCAGACAGCAACGCAGAACAGAGTGCTGCAGCCGGAAAGTCTGGCCGACGTCGAGGAGCTCAAGCGCATCGCGCGTGAGATGCCCACTTTTGACTCGCCATCGATACGTCCGATTTTTTCGCCAGACACCAGCCTTGACGGACTGCTGACGCTGCTGGACCAGGCCAAATCGTCGATCGACGTTGAGCAGATGACTTTGGATTCCATGTGGGGCGGACCTGACACCAAGTCGCCGCTGGTGGCTTCGCTTGTCGCGGCCGCGCGCCGCGGGGTAACTGTGCGCGTGTTGCTGAACGACGAGTCCGTTTTTGAAAGGCCGGGCAGCAAGTCGCGTCCGAAAAACGAGCCTACGGTTGATCTTCTCAATAAGCTGGGTTCGGACGAGGGTCTCAATATCAGCGCGCGAATTGCTGATGTGAAGGCCATGAAGGTTGATTACATTCACAACAAAGGCGCACTCGTGGACGGTAAGTTTACCCTCGTAAGCTCTATCAACTGGAATGAAAATGCAGTCGAAAAAAATCGCGAGTCGGCGGTTATCGTCGAGGGCACCGAAATTTTCTCGCATTACGAAGCGATTTTCGAGAACGACTGGAAAGTCAGCGAAGACTCGAAGTAATCACTGCGGTTACGCGACGCCAGTCCTGGGTGTTCGATTAAACCCTGTGTTTATGATGACTTGGCTTGTGGTGGTGGCGATGTTTTGAGTGTTTGAAGGCACGCTTTACGCTCGCGGGCTTGCGCGCGTCGTACCAGCAGGAAGCGATTGCCGCGAGCTTTTCGAGACCACTTTTGATGAAGAGCTTCGGGTGGCGCGTAAGTCGGGTATCCGTACTCGAAGACACGACGACATTGGTACGCTTGTTCTCGATGCTCATGTCGAGATCGCCGTTGAGCAGCGTTACTTTGAGCCTATAAGTGCTTTTATCGCTGTCAAGAATGAGGTCTGCTGCTTCGTCGATGTCTGCCTCGTCATCGACTCGAATATCGACCGACTTCTTCAAGTCGACGTCGGCCAGCAGCGTGCAGGTCATGTTTTTGGAAGCGAACTTCTCCTGGGCGAAGGCGGCAGGGGCGAGCAACGAGAAAATCACAGCTGCGAAAACGGGCAACAAGGAAGCTTTCATTGAGATCAGTAAGAGCAAGCGACGTTCCAGCTTGAACCGCTAGCTGACTCATGGACATTAAAGGTAAATTCCGCACTGCGTCAGACCAAATTCTGTTTAAAACCTTTACGCCTGTCAGATATCCTATAAAACCTAGACTTGGGGGTTCGGCAATGGATAGGCCGCAGGCGTTAATCGGGCGTGCCGTTGAGCGCAAAGAGGGCCGCGACAAGGTCGTAGGGCGCTCGAAGTACATCGATGACATTACTTTTCCTGGTTTGATTCACGGCGCGACGGTTCGCAGTCCCGCGGCGCGAGGCCGAATTCGCGGCATTTCGTTCGAAGGAAATATGCCCTGGGACGAGTTCACTATCGTGACCGCCAAAGACATTCCCGGCCATAACCATGTCGCCTTGCTGATGAACGACCAGCCGCTTCTGGCAGATGGTTTCGTGAATCATCCGGAAGAACCGGTGCTTCTGTTGGCGCACGCGGACAAATACCTGCTCGAAGAGGCCCGACGTTGCGTGAAGTTTGATATCGAACCCTGGCCCGCGGTATTTACGATCGAAGAGTCGCTGGCCCGCAAGGAGCTCATCTGGGGACAGGACAATATTTTCAAGTCCTACCTGGTGGAAAAAGGCGACGTCGATAGCGTTTGGAACACGGCTGATTTTGTGGTCGAAGGCGAGTATTTCACTGGGGCGCAGGAACAGCTTTATATTGAAAACAACGGCATCATAGCGGTCGCGAATGCCCAGGATGGCGTATCTATATGGGGTTCGATGCAATGTCCCTATTACGTGCACAAGGGATTGCTGCCTATTTTCAAGTTTCCGGATGACAAGGTCCGTGTCATTCAAACGGAAACGGGCGGTGGTTTTGGTGGCAAGGAAGAATATCCGACTCTTATTTCAGGCCATGCAGCATTATTGGCGCTGAAGAGCGGAAAACCAGTCAAAATTATTTACGACCGCGCTGAAGACATGGTGGCCACGACGAAACGGCATCCGGCGCGAACCCGGCATCGAACCGCGGTTTCAAAGGACGGAAAACTCCTGGCCCAGGAAATCGACTTTGTCATTGATGGTGGAGCCTACTGCACGCTTTCGCCGGTTGTACTTTCGCGCGGAACCATACATTCAGCGGGACCTTACTTTTGCCCCAATGTGCGCGTGAAGGCTCAGGCCGTGGCGACCAATTCGCCACCCCACGGAGCCTTTCGTGGCTTTGGGGCCCCACAGAGCATTTTTGCGCTGGAACGGCATATGGACAAGATCGCGCAAGTGCTGAAGCTTTCACCCGAAGAGTTTCGCAGGCGCAATTTCATCAAAGACGGTGAAACGACCGCGACGGGTCAGGTCGTGAAGGACAAGGTCGACATGCAGGCTTTGCTTACCAAGGCCTTGGCATTGAGCAACTACCACGCCAAGCGCGAGGTATTCACCGAACAGAACCAGCGCAGTAAAATAAAGAAGGGCATCGGCTTTGCAACCTTCATGCACGGCTCGGGTTTTACCGGATCGGGCGAGAAATATCTGTCTTCGGTGGTGGGAATCGAGGGCACCGCGCAGGGGAAGGTGCGAGTACTCGCGGCCAGTACCGAGATAGGGCAGGGAACGAACACGATTTTCACGCAAATTGCGGCTGATGCATTGGGTGTGGCCGGCGATGTCGTCGAGGTTGCCCAGCCTGATACCAAATTCGTCCCGAACAGTGGGCCCACCGTTGCTTCGCGCACCGTAATGGTGGTTGGAAAGCTGGTGGAAACCGCGGCCACGGGACTGAAGCAGACCCTGGTGCAGAGCGGATTTTTGCATGAAGGTTACTCGTCAAGGCAGTTTGAAGAGGCGGTGGCCGGCTACGTGAAAAAATTCGGACAGCTGAAAGCCTTTAGCCAATACAAGCAACCACCTGACATCAACTGGGACGACGCCAAATATCAGGGTGATGCTTACGGGGCATATGCCTGGGCCGTGTATGTGGCCGAGGTGAGCGTGGATACGGTTACCTATGACACCCACGTCGATAACTTTGTCGCGCTTCAGGAAATCGGCAAGGTCATGCATCCGGTGTTTGCAGCCGGTCAGATTGAAGGGGGCGTGGCACAGGCCATTGGATACGCCCTTTATGAAAAAGTTGTCTGGAAAGAAGGCCGCATGATCAACAACCAGATGACGAACTACATCATGCCAACCGCGGTGGACGTGCCGCCGATTCATGTGTTTTTCGAAGAGCAGCCGTATTCGCGCGGCCCTTCGGGCGCAAAAGGGATAGGTGAGCTTCCAATGGACGGGCCGGCGCCGGCGATACTCAATGCCATCGAGAATGCGACCGGCCTGAGCCTGAACCACATTCCACTGCTGCCGGAAGATTTGATGGAGGCGATCCATGATTAAGGTGAATTGCAGTGTGAATGGGCAGAAGCAGACCCTGCGCGCACATTCGATGGCGCGCCTGCTGGATGTTTTGCGCGAAGAGGCAGGGCTTACGGGCACGAAAGAAGGATGTGGCGAAGGTGAGTGCGGGGCTTGCTCGGTATTTCTGAACGGCGAGTTGGTTATGAGCTGCCTGGTTCCGGCGAGCCAGGCCGAAGGCGCTGAGATTCGCACGATTGAAGGCATCGCTTCGGGTGAAGCCCTGCACGCGGTTCAGCAGGCTTTTCTGACTAACGGTGGCGCGCAGTGCGGAATTTGCACGCCGGGAATGATTATGGCGGCCGTGGCGCTGCTGAAGAAAACGCCTAACCCCACCGAAGCCGATGTGCGCGTGGGGCTGGCCGGAAACCTGTGCCGATGCACCGGGTATATGAAAATTTTCGACTCGGTTCTGAGAGCGGTACAGGGAGCCAATCCATGAGGGCGCACCTGCCGTCGTATGAGATGAAAACTCCGGCTTCGCTTCATGAGGCGTTGACGCTACTTGCGAATGAACCTGGAAAGTGGCGCCCATTCGCCGGAGGCACCGATATCATGGTGCAGTTTGAAGCCGGCAAGCTGGCTCACCGGAAATTTCTGAATATCCTGAACATCGCCGAACTGAAAGGCATTACGAAGGACAAGGAGCACCTGACCCTCGGGGCGCTTACGACCTATTCGCAGCTTCAGGCGAATGCGGTGATGCGCGCAGAGTTTCCGCTGCTTTGCCAGGCCGGAAGTGAGACGGGTGCGATTGCCATCCAGAATCGCGGTACCCTGGGCGGAAATATCGTCAATGCTTCGCCCGCGGCCGATTCCCCGCCGGCCCTGGTAGTTTATGATGCCGAGCTGGAGCTGGTATCGGCACAGGGCGTGCGCTGGGTCGCGTATCCGGCCTTCCACAAGGCGTACAAGAAAATGGATCTTCGCCCCGACGAGCTGCTGCAGCGCATACGGCTCAAGCGAAATACGGCGGGTGCTCATCAATACTACCGCAAGGTGGGCACGCGTCGGGCACAGGCAATTTCAAAGGTGTGTTTTGCCGGTGTGGCGCGCCAGTCGAAAGGCCTTTTAAGTGACATTCGTATCGCGCTGGGAAGCGTGGGCCCGACGGTCGTACGAATTCCCAATACCGAAGCGGCGCTGAACGGAAAGAAACTTTCGTCGCAGCTGATCGCACAAGCAAGAAATAACCTGGCTGCCGAGATCACGCCGCTGGACGACATACGCTCGAGCGCGGCGTTTCGAGTACGAGTGGCACAGAACCTACTGGAAGAATTTTTATGTGGAATTGGATCTCAAAACTAGAAAACCTGCGCCAGGCCGGCAAGCCGTTTGCCATAGTGACCGTGACTCAATGCACGGGCTCGGCACCGCGAGACGCGGGTGCGAAGATGCTCGTTTTGGAGAACGGCAAATTTTACGGCTCCATTGGCGGGGGCCATTTGGAGGATATCGCACTTAAAGATGCCGTCCAAAGCATCGAAGGAGGAAAGACGCGGACCATTCGATATCCCCTGGGCGCGAAAACCGGCCAGTGTTGCGCGGGAGTAGTGGAGCTTCTGTTTGAGGTCGTGAACACGGGTCCCCAGCTGTACGTCTTCGGCGCGGGACATGTGGGCCGGGCGGTTTGCCGCACGTTCGCAGGAACGCCCTTTGGCGTGCACGTGATTGACGAACGTAAGGAATGGATCGAATCCGAGCTTTTGCCCGAGGAGGTGGTTCGGCACCGGTGCGAATGGGATGATTTTATCGAAGAAGCGTCATGGGACTCCGAAAGGACATTTGTCGCGGTGATGACCCACCGGCACGACGTGGATCAGGCGATTATCGAGGCGGTCATCAAACGGCCCGCGAAGTATATTGGCTTGATTGGAAGCACTTCGAAATGGACCCGTTTTCAACAGCGCATGACGGCAAAAGGAATCGGCGATGCGGGGCTTGCCCGAGTGCATTGCCCGCTTGGAGTCGATACGGGTGGTAAGGCACCTCAGGAAGTCGCGATAAGCCTGGCGGCTGAAGCGCTGCAAGTTTATTACGGCCGTGGCGCGCCGGAACGAGAGCCATCTTGAAACATTTTCCGCTTATTCTGCTGGCTGGCGGGAACGGCCAGCGCATGGGAACTCCAAAGGGCTTGATGAGGTACCAGGGCAAGCCTTGGCTGATGCATCAGCTTGAGCTTTTCGAAGCGACTCATGGGCATCGTGCCCTGATCGTTTTGGGAAAGCATCATGAGGATTACGCCAAGGCGATGCCCTGGATGAAAACCGCTTGCGACGCGACCATTGAGCTGGGTCAGCTGCACGTAACGGTAGCGATAAATGAGCATCCGGAGCATGGTCAATTTTCGTCGCTCCAGTGCGGCGCAAGAATTCTGGTTGCCGAAAAATTCTCCGGGGCCTATGTGCTCCCCATCGATGTGCCGGTACCTTCGATGGAGGTGTGGAGCCACCTGCGCATGCACATGACCGGTGACGTCGCAGCTTGCATTCCCGAGTCGCGCGGCCGTGGCGGACACCCCGTGCTGCTGTCACATCGCTATCTTGAAACACTTTTGCAGATGCCACCGGAATCGAGGTTGGACGTTCAGCTGCAAGTTCTGCCGCCTGAAAAAATTCAGCGCGTGGCAGTGGCCGACTCCAATGTCGTCCTGAATATCAATACGCCCGAGCAATGGCATAAATATGCCGACGAGGGAAAGCCGTGAGCAAAAATTTCGTGCTGCTAAGCTCACGAATCCTGGTCGACGCCCACGAGGCAGCAGGCGGCGTGGTGGTGCGAAACGGCAAGATAGAGCGGGTCGTCGGACGTTCTGAAATCCCCGACGGGCTGGAACAGGTCGATGTAGGCAACAAGGTGATCATGGCTGGCCTTGTGGACACGCACGCCCATATCAACGAGCCGGGGCGCACGGAATGGGAGGGTTTTGAAACCGCCACGCAGGCAGCGGCGTCGGGGGGCATTACCACGGTGATCGACATGCCCCTGAATTCGATTCCGCCCACTACTACGGTGCCGAACCTTGATGCCAAGGCAAAGGCGGCCGCCGGCCGTTGCGCAATCGATTATGGTTTCTGGGGTGGGCTGGTGCCTGGCAACTCTAACCAGCTGGAGGGGCTGGCGCACGCGGGAGTGAAGGGCTTTAAATGTTTTTTGATCGAGTCGGGAGTGGACGAGTTCAAGTGCGTCGGTGAAAAGGATTTGCTCGAGGCCATGCCTCTGATCGCAAAAACCGGCTTGCCGCTTATCGTGCATGCCGAGCTTGACCAGGGTGCGCCGGCTGGCGGTGATCCGCGCGAGTACCGCACCTATCTGAATTCAAGGCCCCGCGCCTGGGAAAACGCGGCAGTCAAGCTGATGATCGAGCTCAGCCGCCGCACGGGTTGTCGCGCGCACATCGTGCATCTTTCGTCGTCGGAAGCGCTTGCGCCTCTTGCAGAGGCGCAAGCGCAGGGCGTGCCTATTACCGCCGAAACCTGTCCGCA
>JACQAW010000413.1 GCA_016194725.1 Deltaproteobacteria bacterium | reverse complement strand
GTCGCGCTCGCCCACGAGTTGCGCGTAGAACGTAAGGTATTGTTTCTGGTCTTCGCCCAGGTGGCCCAGGGAGTTTGCGACTTCGATGCGACGAAGCGTCTCAATATATCCGGCAGTCACCTGTTTGATGTCTTTACAGGCAGCCCAGGCCGCGGTGTTTGCACGGTCGACATATTCGAGCTTGTTTTTAAGTGCAAGGCCTGCGGGGTCTTTGAGAATCTTGTAATTCAGGCCGGGCTTTATTTTTTCAAATGAAATTGCTCCGGTACTCGTCAATTTTCCGGCGACCACTTTACTTAGGGTGTCCGCGAGCTCGACCAGCCCCGCAGCTGTCAGCTCGGTCGTATAGCCATAGACGGACTGCCCACCATAAATGATTCTCAGGCCGACGCCCGAGTCAACTCCGGACAGAATGCGATCAACGCGCTTGTCTTCATAATAAATCTGGTTGGAGGTGGTGTTTTCGTAGAAAGCTTCAGCGAACTCGCCGCCGTTTTGTAATGCCCGTTTGAATACCTTGTCCAGATCAAGCGCGGTAAGCATATGGTCACCCCTGAAATTCGGTAAGCTCAATAATAGGAAATTTCTTCCTCAACCCATTTAAAACGATCTCGACTTCGGCTTCGTACCCCGGCGAAATTGAAAGTTCGACGACTCGATAATCCTGACTCTTTGCATCAGATAACGTCCCAAAGCTGGTCATCCCCTCAAGAGACTCCAGAATAGCATAAACGAAAGCAGAGTCGCGCCGGTGGACGCGAATTATTTTCCTAATCATCCTGACCATATATATACGTTTTACTTTGACTCGCAAGCGAACCGATTTATCCTGGTATTATGCAAAAGCGCTCCGTGACGGTTCACCTTTTCACCCTGTGTCAGATCATCGTCGTTGGTTTTATCGCCTGGGGCTGCAGCGGTAGAAAAGTCGATATGGATACAAGCGCTTCCAGCGCTGCAGCCGGCTCGCCCAACTCTAAAGACGAGCCCCAACGTGACCCCAAAGATCTGAAAATCGATAATCTGACTTCAGCGCTTTCACGCGCACAGTCGAGAATCGAAGAGCTTGACGCCAAAGTCTCGGCGCTCGCCGACAAGGTTGATGCAACGCGACTGACGGTGGACAATGTCGTAGGTAATAAGCCTATCAAAACCGAATCGGTGGGTTCGGCGCGCGATGAGAATATCGCGGAATCAAAAGCCGAAGCCAAAGCAGCGCTGGAAGAAAAAAAATCAGCTGCCCGGATCAAGAGTGCCGCGGGCAAAGCCTTGAGCACGATGGACAACGCGATCAACGAGTTCAACAAGGCGATGGCGGTTTTCAAGGCAGGAAAGTTTGCGGATGCCGAGCTTGCCTTCACCCATTTTACCGAGGGCTATCCCGAGCATATTCTTGCGGGCTCGGGTCAATTTTATGCGGGCGAATCCTATTTCATGATGGGCGAGTACAAACTCGCTCTGAATGAGTATCAAAAAGTAATTTCGTCGTTTGGCACCAGCCCTCGCGTTGCCTCGGCAATGGTACGCATGGCCCACTGCTATGATGCGGTTGGAAATGCCGGCGAGTCGTCGCGCACTATGGCGTTGGCCCATGATTTATATGAGGGTAACCCCTCGCTGGACTGGCCTTCGGCGGGCAAGAAGTCGGCGAAAGCCGACGCTCATTCCTCGAATGCGCTGAATTTGAGCCCGATAGAGCCCACGGGTAAAACCGAGGCAAAGGATAAGGAAGACTAAATGCGCTCGGGCGTGCGCAAGCACGGCAGAAGAACAAACATCTTCCTCGCTACACTTCTGGCGGCCACCGCGGCCGCTCCGTTTGGCGCCTCAGCAGGATCGGAAGAGCAGCGCCTGCTCGAGTACGCGAAAAACCTTAAAGTGATCAATGATAGTCAATGGCACGAAATCGCCGGATCCAAGGTCAGCGACACGTATGACATCGTCAAAGGCGATACGCTTTGGGATATCAGCAAGCGCCTTTTTGGGAACGCTTTTTACTGGCCTAAAATCTGGTCCTTTAATGCAGGCATCGGCAACCCCCACGTGGTCGAACCCGGCCAGAAGCTTGCCTTTACCTCGGGATCCTCGGAAAGCACGCCAAAACTCGCACCGGACGGCGGCGGGACAAAAACCGTGGCGCCGGCTCCCGTCAGGACTGCTGCTACTCCGGAGATTCCGCAGCGGGAAGGCGGGCTCCGCGAGTACGATAAAATCAATCCCCTGCTCTGGGCCAAGGAGTACGTCAATGCGCCCGACAAGAAGGTCTACGACGAATACGGTCTGGATCGACTGCTGAAAATCGAAATCCCTTCGCGCTTCGTTTACCGCGTCCCGGAAATCGCGAACGATACGACCGTGCCCTATCTGGGTGAGCTGGTCTCGACTCGTCGCGAGGGTTTGGGAATAGCGCAGCACGACGCGGTTTTTCTGAAATCGAACAGCCAGGATCTACAAGTAGGCAGCTCGTATTCGATTTTTGATAAAGCGGAATTCGTGCGGGAGAAAAAATCGGACCGCTCGGGCTACATTTATCGATCCGTGGGCGAAGTCAAAGTGGTCGGGGTAAAAGACGACCTCTACATAGGCATCATTACGTCCGCGTACGACGTCATAACCCGCGGCATGAGGCTGTATCCACTGTTGCCGCTGGTCACCGAGGTCAAGACTCTGCCTGCCCGCTCGGCGCTCGAAGCGCTTGTCGTCATGAGCACCGATATCAGCACGAAAAATTCGGCACAGTACCGAATCATCCACCTTGATCGCGGCATCGAGGATGGCGTCCAGATCGGGAATGTTTTTCGCGTGTACGACTATTATGACCCCATTACCCGCAAAAAAATCACCGATAGCGATTTTCTCGTAAATGCGGATGCCATAGTTATTCACGCCACGGCCCAGTTCTCGACCGCGATCGTCCTGCGTTCGCACGACACGTTCACGCGCGGCGATTTCGCGGTTCTGCTGACCGATGTTTCCGACTTGGAGAGGACTCTAAAGGCTTTGACGCATGACCTGGGCGAAGAGGACAAGCGCGCTCCCGAAGACAAGGAACTCGATGAGCTGGATGAGCTGGATAAGAGCAGCGGCGAAGGCTTGGGCAAGAAGGAAGAAGCCGAGATCAAGGAACTCGATCAGTGGGACAAGACTAAAGACCTGCAAACTCCGGGAGCCACCGAGCCGACGGTGCCAAGCGCGGCGGACACGCCGACCGACGAGGCCGAGAAACTTCCGGGCAGCGAAGTTGAACCGGGACACAAGACGGCGCCGCAGGATCCGACGTTGGAT
>JACQAW010000377.1 GCA_016194725.1 Deltaproteobacteria bacterium | reverse complement strand
GAAATACTCACAGGTGTCTGGGTCGTTGTTTCTCATGACGCACTTAATGCTCGTATTGGTGAGCACGATGTTCTTGAACGCCGGGCTTACCTTATCGAGGTCTCCAAGGGACTGATGCGAAAACACAACGCCGACATTGGCCGACCGGGCCTTATTCAGAAGCGCGCCGAACCCTTCATAGATGTAGTCCTGAAAATCGTCCAGGTAACACGAGAAGAATCCCGGCTTCTCACTGAGCCCCAGGTGTCGCTTGGATACCGCGTTCTGAAAGCCCTGAAGCACAAGCCGTCCAGTCGCGCTTGCGAGCTGCTGCATGTACATCGAAGGGAGCTGAAAATAGCAGACCAGATTCTCGCGGAGCACCTGATCCATCTTGATCTGGGGTTCGGTGGCGTTGAATAACTGCGCCAGCTCTCCCGTAGCGAAATGACTCAGTTGCGCGTCAAGACCGCTGATCTTCTCAGTCCGATCCTTATCCGGCAGCTTGAGAAACTCTCCAAGCTCATGTCGAAGATCGTTGTCCTCGCAGTGATCAAGCCAGCCGCCCAGCATCTCCGTATCGGTCAGGAGCCGCCGGACGAGAGCAAACGTCGGAATTTCATCCCGCTCGATGATGAGCCGGATAATCGCATGGAAGAGCATGTACTGAACATTTCTGAAATACTCGTTCTCGAAGGTGAAAGATGAGAAAACGCGTTCAGCGACCTCATAGGACGTACCGCCCATCAACGGATTGAACGTCGAAGACGACAGAGAGTCCGCCAGGGAGAACAGGCGAAAATCGCTGCTCCGCCCGCTTTTGACCACATACGCGTAGAACTTTTCGAGAAACGTCTTATCTGATTTGCCGTCAATGATGAGAAGCCCCGCGCCTGTTTCGAGATCGCGGATCGACCACGGCAGGATCGTGCTCTCGGTTTTACCAACGCCCGACGGACCAATGATGTCGGCGTGTAATGTCCGATGCTGCTGCTTGAGATGGATTTTCTCGTCCTCGTCAGTTCTGCCGAGGTAAACTGAGGTTTTGTCCTCCGCCACAATTTCCTTTTCAGCTTTGTTTTTGATCCGCTTGTTCCAGAGCGGGCTGATAATCGCGAGGCATAGACTCGCCCCGAGCGCCGCGAGAATGAATACACAGAGCCACGGATGGACATGCCAAAGCGCGCTCAGTCGAAACAGGATGCGTTGTCCGATCTTGTACACGGCGACTCCGCCGACTGCGATAATGCCGGCATTCCCGTATAGGCCCGAGCCTTCTTCTTTCTTTCCTTCACTCATGGCGAATATTCCTTTTCGAAATAGAGAACGAAGACAGTGCCGCCCGGAACTTCGAGATAGGGGCGAACGTTTTGCATTCCTTCGGAAAACGCCTTGGCCTGATCCAGGGATGAGACGGTGACACCATTCAGGATTCCGTTCTTGATGCTTCCGGGCTCAAGGCCGAGTCCGGATTGCCCGCCCGCCTGCCGGTCCTTCATCCCGTCCGCCAAGCCCCCGACGAAATTTCCAAGGAAGCGCCCGACCTCCTTCTGTGTCGTTCCCGAGTGATAGTCTCCGGCAAGTCCTGACGAACCATCCGACGCGAGAGCGAGGGCCGAGACCGGGTGTTGATCGCCTTCGGGATAGACGAAGGTGTGAAAGCGGATTTGCAGTCGCTTTGCGGCATCATCAAATGATGCGGTCCCCATAGCGCGAGCACCCGCCGGAATTAGGGCGCTGTTCCTCCAAACAGCGTCTTCCAGCACCTCGGCTATGACGGGCTGACTCGCGTCGCTGGAGAGCAGCTTGTTCAAAAGCCGAACGCGAAGCGTACTTCCCATCGGTAGCCCGAACCCGTTCCCAGCGCCGTCAGGCGATCCACGAACGATCTGGGAGGCAGAATATTGGCGATTGCTGCTCCCACCACCAGCGGCTCGGCCTCCATAGGAAACACCCCCAGCATCCTTTCGGCCCTGACCCCAATCGCTATCCATCGAGACCGATCCGTCGCCGCTCCGCTGTGGCGGTCGCCCTCGGTTGGTAAGATCATCGGCCTTTGTCTTCGCCTCCTCTGATTGCTTCCACTCGCGCTCGGCGTTTCCCCCGGCAAAAAGGACGAAGGCGACACCGACCACAAGTACGACTGCAAAAGCGATTTTGAGATTTTTGGCTTTGAGCTCTCGTTTCTGACTAAAGGGACACTTTTCCTCCAGGAAATACTGGTCAACTGGCTTGGGCCGCAGTCGGCCCAGCCACGATCCTTCTTTCTTTTCTTCCATTTCGCTCCTCAGCTTTTCTTTTTGGCCCGTGCGGTGATGTGCCGGGAAAATGCGACGGAAAGACAACGGTTCTGTTTCTTGAGGAAATCGGGTGAGAACGTCAGGATAAGCGGTTGCCCCGACTTGATCGCGGCCTGACGAAGCACCAGGGTTCCACGGAGTCGCGGCGTCTGTTTTGTGAACGCCAATCCTTCGAGGTACAGGTTTTCGATGGGAAGCGATCTTCCATCCTGTGCGATGTCGAAGTCACCCGGCTCGAAGGGCTGCCCATTGGCCGGAATGCCTGCCCGAACGCTGCCGACGCGAAATCTCACGAGATATGTGCTGCCGCTCCTCGGCCAGCCAATGGATTCGACAACCAGCCGATACCCGCCGCAGACCTTTCCCTGTCCCAGCCGCCTCTCAACCAGTGCCGGGGGCGCAACCCCCGACCCGACAGCGTCGCCGGAGTAGGATTGCGCTCGCTTACCTTTCACGCGGATGGCGTAATCCGCCTCTCCCTGAGGGCCTACGAGCAGGCGAAAGCTGAACCGGTCGTAATCCGTGAACACGAACAGATTTGTCTTGGCATGGGAAACGACGGGTTTGAGCGCAAGTCCGTTCCCCGCATACTCGACCTTAAACGCGTCCTGGTCGCCAAGAATGACAGAAGACGGCCTTGCATCAAAGGTCAGCATCGTCGTGAACCCAAGAGCCGTTCTGATCGGTGCAACATCGGATTCGGCAAGCGTGAGCGCGCGCGGTTCCTTGGCGTGTAACGCCCTCGAAAGGACGCAGAACGCCAGTAGCGTCATGATGAATACGAGCCACTTCATTGATTACTCCCCGTGTTCGTGTCGGCGGCGGATACCTTCTCGCCGACGATGTAGATTCCCTCGGGATTAATTTCGGTTCTCGCGCCGTAGTCGAACTGAACCTCGATCAAGAGCGGATTGGTTGCTCGAAGGCCCTCGACCAGGAGAATGCGGTCTCCCCCGATCCGCACCGTCTTCGCGGCTAAATCAGCTCTCGTATCGGCGATGTAGAATCGCTGGGAGATCTTTTTCTCTCTGGCGATTCGGATTTGATCCTGGTTCGCAGCCAGGAATTTCTTCCTGAAGTCGGGAGATATATATTTTGCCGCTGTGTTGAACGTTTCCTCGATCTTTTGCCAGTCCCAGGTGTATCGGGCCGAGACGTAGCCCATGACGGCACGCCTGACTTCCGCCTCCAGCAGCTCGGGCTTTGGCGGCATGACGGTTAGAATGCGACTTTCCGTCGAACTCACCGCGAAGATCGGCGGCTTTCGCAATGCGAGAACCACGAGAGCAACGGACTGCGTACAGGAAAGCGTGACAAAGAACACGAGGATGGCCTTCAGAAAACGGTTCTGTGCCTCTTCGGTTCCCCAGACCTCGAACCAGGTACGTTGAATATTGCGAATCATATGGACCCCCTTGGGGTTAGGATTTGTTTTTCGGTGGCGGACTGATTCTTGCGGAGCTGGGCGGAGTCGAGTTACTTGGCGGGTTACCGTCAGGCCGCGTTGACGGTGGCGGAGTCGTTGGACCACCGCCAATTCGATCGGACATACGGCTCGCAAAATGCTTTGCGAACCCCTGGGTATCCGTAAGCATCCCGCGTCCGAACTTCATTACGGTCGCGGCTTTCGCGGGGGCCGCGATCATTGTCGCGGCGACCGCCGGGCCAAGAGCACCGGTCATGCTCGAAAGCCCACTGCCCACGAGCGCATGAACGACAAGCGGTGTACCCAACATGCACAATGCGATCACGAAGTTCAGGACGATCACGGTGAGATAGTTGCCGTCAGCCATGTACTCGTTACCGAATGGCAGGGCCGCGAGCATGGCCGAGAGAACCGCCCACACTACCTTCCAAGATGCGACTTCGACCATGCTGCGGAACAGGTTCAGCGTGATCTTGGGCGAGAACAGGTGAAACAGCAGCACCAGCGGCGCGATGATCGTCAGGAAAATCCATGAAAAATGAAACAGCGCGACCATGATGTATCGGGCCACGTACAGAATGATGTAGGACAGGAACGCTATCGACGCGACGAGCAGGTCATTGAACGCGAGAATCACGGTCGTCGGAGAAATCGTGTAGCTTCGCGCCTTTTCGCCGGCCATTTTCAGTAGTGAGTCGAACCCACTCATGTCGTCAATTTTCGTCGCGATCCCGCTCGTGACGAACAGGATGGCGTCGGTCATTTCCGCAAAGCCAACCAGCAGTAGAGTTGCGACGAACGCCCGCTTGATCGCCTCGATGAAATCCGGGCCGCCTTGCGGGTTCCGGAACCATGCAAAGACCAGCGATAGAGCGAAGAATACTGGCAGCAGAACGTAGTAGAGCGCCCGAAACTCGTTGTGGAGCCGAAGCGCGAGGGAGCCCAGAAGGGCAAACTGGTCCATAGCCCCTCCAATTGAATTTTATTTTGAAAGAATCGGAATCAGTGCAGGTATTGATTCAGAAACGGCGGTTCATTGCGGATTCACCTGTGGCAATCCGTCGGTGAGATCATAGTAGTCACCTTTATTGGCGACGAAGACGTGCAACCGTATCTTTGTCTCGGTCGGCGTATCGAAGACGCCCATTGCGATACCAATCCAGTCTGCCCCATCCGCATCGAAGAAGAGCGAGGAGCCACAAGTCGTGCAGAACCCACGCCGCACGTTTTCCGTGCGGTACCAGGCGATGTGCTCATCACCCCGAATCGTCACCGCCGAGCGTGGAACGTCTGTACCGGCTTCGAAATGACCGGAGTGTTTTCGGCATTGCGTACAGTGACAGGCAGTAGGCGGAGGTAGAGCACCCGTGACCTCAAAATGAACTGCGCCGCAAAGACAAGAGCCTTTGTGCATACCGCCTCCTAACATTTTCGCTCTCCATCAACTTCCATCAATGTTTGTGTATCGGTATCAAATATCAATAGACCTTCACCGGTTTCATCTAACTGCCCGAGCAAAGTACCATCCTTACCCCAAACAGATGTCGTGCCAACGCCGAGAAAGTCGTCGCATGGACCGACGCAGTTCGACATCAATATTGGCAATGAATGCCTCCTGGCCGTTTCAGCAAAATGCTTTTCGGCCTTCTGGATTCCACGTGCTGATTTGGCAACGCTTGCAACATATATGTTTGCTCCGGACCTTGCCGCCGCCTCTGAATGTACGGGGAGCAGCGATTCATAACAGATAGCCGGCGCGATCTTGCTACCGTTCAGGTTCAGTAGCACCTGGCGATGACCGCAAACAAAGTAAGGTAGCTCGTCGGAATGCAAGTATTGCTTGCAATATGTCTGTCGGGGAACGTCCGGTTGAAATATGATCAACCCGATAAGAATCCCCGCCCTGCTCTTTATGGGCATTCCAACGCCAATCGTGATTCGATGCGAGTCACTCATCTCCTGAAAATCATCAAATCTGGCGTCCCCTTGATCGCTTGCCAGATCCTTTGCGAGCTTCGGTTCGTACCCCGTCAATGAGAGTTCCGGAAAAAACACGGCTTCAGACCCGCAGGACGCGGCTCGCGCTATCAGTTTCTTATGGTTTTCAATGTTCGCTTGAACATCACCCACAACTGGCTTTGTTTGAACCACGCATAGCTTCATGCGTTTTTCCTTACCATTACTTCGATGATCCGCCTAGACTCGGCAGCTCATACGTCGGCTTCAGCTCACCAAACGCCCGCGACAATCCATCGTACTGCATCTTAAAATGCTGTGCGCCAACCTTTTCGTGGCGATTTTGAAGCGCGAGCTGCTCACTTTGAAGCTTCAGGATGGACGCGTTCGTTCGGAGAATCTGATTCATCACGGTTATAAGTACCCCAAGCGATTGAGCCGTAAGGCGTTCGGCACCTTGCGGACTCACAAACTTAGCGTAGTCCTTGATTCGCTCGGCCTCGGGATCAACCGTGGCCGCGTACTTGTACGCCTCGTTATGTGTATGGATCGCCTCGGCGACACTTTGATCCATGGTCCGCTGCATCGGCGCTTCGGCTGTATTCGGAACCTTACCGTAGATGTGTTCCAGCGTTCCCATGAGCTGATCCAGAGTCTCAAGCTGCGATAGAATGCCCGGTGCAAGCGTCGAATTTTG
>JACQAW010000041.1 GCA_016194725.1 Deltaproteobacteria bacterium | reverse complement strand
GCCAGCAGCCCGTAATTCAGCGGGCTGCTTTTGAGCCTGGACACCCTTGTCTTTTGATCGTTGATGTTTCCGAACAGGATCGCCTCGGTGGGGCACGCCTGCTGGCAAGCCGTGCGCACCTCGCCGTCGCGCAGCTGGCGGCCCTCGCGTTCGGCCAGTATGCGACCTGCCGTGATTCGCTGCACGCAGTAGGTGCACTTTTCCATCACGCCGCGCGTACGCGGCGAGACGTCCGGGTTTCGCCGGGCTTTCAGTATTTCAGTTTCGTCGTCAACATACTGAAAAAAATTGAACCGCCTCACCTTGTACGGGCAGTTGTTGGAACAGTAGCGGGTGCCCACGCAGCGGTTGTAGGTCATCTCGTTCAAGCCTTCGTCGCTGTGAGTGGTGGCCATGACCGGGCACACCACCTCGCACGGCGCCTTTTCGCAATGCATGCAGGGCACGGGCTGAAAAAAAATCTCGGGATTGCGCACATCGCCCCGGTAATAGGTATCCACGCGCAGCCAGTGCATCTGGCGCCCGCGCCGAACCTCGTCTTTTCCCACCACCGGGCTGTTGTTTTCGGCCTGGCACGCGGCAACACACGCATTGCAGCCAATGCACGCGTTGAGGTTCACGGCCATGCCCCAGGCATACGCGGGCCGGGCAATGGGCAACGAATACGGATAGTCGGGATAAAGCGAAACGGGCCGAAGCTCGTCATGGGGCTCGTCGATTTTCACGCACGACTCTGGATCGCGCAGAAACTGCGACAGCGTGCCGGTGCGCACCTGCGCCCGCCCCTCCATGGTCTGCTGCAGCTGCGTCGACGCCAGCGCGTAGTCCTCGCTCACCTTGCCAAGCTCCAGCCCACCCGCGAAGTTCGGCTGGGCCGCGCTCCGCAGTTCATAAGCATCATAGCCTATACCTGTTGCCACGCGGCCGGCGCGGCGGCGACCATAGCCCAGCGTGACAGTCACGCAATTCGATGCGTGGCCCGGGGCGATTACCAGCGGGGCGCGCACGGCCCGCGAGTCCAGCCGCAGCTCAAGCAGGTCGCGATCATGGAAACCATGAGCTGTGGCCAGCTCCTGGCTCATGAGCACCACATTTTCCCAGGTGGTTTTCAGCATGGGCTTGGGCAACTCTTGTAACCACGCATTATTCGAAAAGGCGCCGTCACCGATATGAGGGTCGGGCCGAAAAATAATTTCCACTCCGGTCGTTGCCTCAACCGGCTTCAGCCCCCGCTGCCAGCCCTGCTTGAGCTTGATGTTCAGCGCGGGCAGCGCGGTGCCCGCCACCACGCCGTCATGAAGCGATTTGCGCCAATGCGTCTCGAAATCAGCGGCTCGGCCAGAGAGCTGGCTCTGCCAATGGGCTTTGACGATCTTGTCACCTTCAGCAAGTTCACCTTGCAGCACGGCCAGGAGCTCGTGCACGGTGTGGGTCCCATACAAAGGCACCAACAGGGGCTGTGCCACCGTGGCGGTTCCGTCATAAGCCCGCAAATCAGTCCAGGACTCCAGAATGTGCGAAGCAGGCACGTGCCACTCGCACGCGGCTGACGTTTCGTCTTCATAAAGCGACTGGTGCATGCTCCGCCGCACCTTGCTCAAAGCGCGCGCAAAATGCAAATCAGCTGGAGCGTCGTAAACCGGATTGCCGCCCAAAATAAGAAGAGTCGTCACCTTTCCAGCGCGCATGTCGGTGACGAGCTGGGACAAAGACTCTGCGTCACTTGCCGGGGCGCCAGCGGGCCTGAACTCCACCGCCTCGGTGAGCTCGGCGGGCAGCCCCGCGCCGGCATTGCCCCAGTGCTGATTCAGCGCGTGCGCAAGCAGATGCACCTGGGCTGGCTGCTGGTCCCCGGCCAGGACGAGGCCGGCGCCCCGGTGCCGGGCCAGGTCAGCGACCATCGCTCTGAGCCACTGTCCGTAATGCTCCCGCAACTGCTTTTCAACGGCACTCTCGGCTTGTCCCACCTCAAAGCCAGCCGCGCGCGCAAAGGCCAGCGCAAAACTTGCGATGGCGCTGCTGCGCAAAGGCAGCCGATGGTCGGCAATCGCCCCGGTAATCGTGGGCGTGCTTTCAACGACGTACAATCTGTTCATGGCGTGGCTGGCGGGCCTGCGTCCGTCGTCCACCACCTGCCGCTGGTCGATGAAATCGCGCGCATAGCGCAGGGCGCCCGGGCCCTGAAACAGAAAATCGCAATCCAGGCTCACGATGACCCGCGCTTTCTCGAAGCGATAGCGCACACCAAGATTCTTTCCAAATCCCAGCTGTGCCGCCTGGCGCGCACCATCACGGCCTACAGGCTCGTACTGATGCCAGCGCGTGCCCGGGTATTTTTTCAGCAGCTGCCCAAGCTGGGCGCTGAGCGTGGGCGAAGTCACGGTACGAGTCAGAATGCGCAATCCCAGCCCCCCCTCAAGGGCAAGCGCGCCATTGAACTCGGCGACAAAGGCATTCCAGGTCGAGACATTTCCGTGGCGCGCCACCGCCTGCGAACGATCGGGGTCGTAAAGATCAAGCAGCATGGCCTGGGTTACGGCGTCGGTTGCACCTAGGCTTGCCGGATGCATTGGATTACCCTCGATTTTCGTGGGCCGTCCCGTATGGCTGGTCACCACCACGCCGCGCGCGTACCCGTCACGGGCCACTGCGGTCGCGAAGTAAAGCGGGTTGCCAGGAGTCACCTCGGGCGGCTGCTCGACATAGGGAGCCAGCACCTCATCGGCGATCATTTCGCAACCCGACACGCCGGCCACCGCGACCGAGGCGCCCAGCAGCTTGAGAAACATGCGCCGGTCCACGTCGCTGGCAAACTCACGATGCGCGTTCGCGCGAAACTCAGGCGTGTCATGAAGCTCCTCGAGGCTTCGCCAAAATTCAGGTTTTTTGCGATCGTCCATATTTTTCTCCGCAGGCTCACCTGTGACACGTCGAGCAGTTTGTCAGAATCGCGCGCTGCAGCCCGTATTCCCGAACCAGCTCGCGGCCTTTCGCAAGCTGGTCCGCAGGCGGTTCCCAGCTCATATTGAAAACCTGGTCGCGAGGGCGCAGGTAGCGCTCGGGCTCGCGGTGGCAGTCAAGGCAATCTCTCATATGAAAGGCGTTCTGCTCACGCATCAACGGCATGGTTTCGACATGGCCATGGCAGGTCGAGCAGCCCACCCCCTTGCCCACATGGATATCGTGGGCGAAGTAAACGAAATCCGGCAGCCGTTGCACGCGGTTCCACTGTAAAGCGATTTTGTTTTGAAAGCTGTCGCGCACCGGCTTGAGCACCGGGCTGTTCGCAAAAAGCTGGGAGTGACACGTCATGCATGTGTGAGTGGGCGGAATACCGGCGAACGCCGAGGTTTCCACGCCCCCATGGCAATATCGACAGTCCAGTCCCGCGCCCCGCACGTGATGCCGGTGGCTGAAAGGCACGGGCTGCTGCACGTCGATACCCACTCCGGTTTTGTAATTCGACCAGGTGGTCATATAAAGCGCGAGGCACACGCCGGCGAGTGCCGCAACCACCCCGGCCAACGCAAGTATAGTCAGAGTATTGGCGCTGCGATGGAAAATTTGCGTCATTCATCACCGTATCCATGTCCTGCCGCTCGCTAAAGTCAGGGCCGAAGTGCAAGCGTTATTCCAGCTGGCGCGGGCTGGCCACGGAGCCTCCGCGGCCGACCGCAGTCGTGCAGGCTGCAATCGCGCGGGGCACGGCCTGTGCAAATCACGGTGCCATGAAAACTTCACGGGTCGTCGTGATTACCGGTGCGTCAGCCGGCGTGGGCCGTGCCACCGTTCGCGAGTTCGCAAGAACCGGCGCTAAATTAGGTCTGCTTGCGCGTAATGCCGAAGCACTGGCTAACGCCAAGCGCGAAGTGGAAGACTTGGGCAGCCGGGCCGTTGCAATACCGACTGACGTGGCGGATGCGCAGGCGGTGGAGCTCGCAGCCGCTCGCGTCGAAGCCGAGCTGGGTCCTATTGAAATATGGGTTAACGTTGCCATGGTGTCGGTTTTTTCGCCCGTGCGCCTCATGCTGGCCGAGGAATATCGGCGCGTCACCGAGGTCACGTACCTGGGTTATGTTTTCGGCACGCAGTCCGCGCTCAAGCGCATGCTGCCGCGCAACCGCGGCGTCATCATTCAAGTCGGCTCGGCTCTTGCCTATCGCAGCATTCCGCTTCAATCGGCCTATTGCGCGGCCAAGCACGCTATTCTGGGTTTTACCGAGTCGCTGCGCACCGAGCTGCTGCACGACCGCAGCCGCGTGCGCGTCACCATGCTCGAGCTGCCGGCGGTAAATACGCCTCAGTTTGGCTGGGTCAAATCGCGCCTGCCCAACTGTCCACAACCTGTACCGCCCATTTACCAGCCCGAGGTCATCGCGCGTGCCATCGAGTGGTCCAGCCGCCACAAACGACGCGAGCTGTACGTCGGTTTTCCAGCAGTCAAAGCCATCGTGGCCGAAAGATTGTCTCCCCATGTCGGCGATCTCTATCTGGCCAGAACCGGTTATAAAAGCCAGCAAACCAGCCAGCCCGATTCACACCACCGACCAGACAATCTTTGGCACACTGTCCCGGGCGACCACGGGGCACATGGCGCTTTTGACAGCCGCGCGCGCGCCTTTAGCATTCAGCTTTGGCTCAACCTCAATCGCCGGACCCTGCTCTTCACGACAACGGCCGCTGCTCTTTTAATGATGGGAGCCAGAAAATTAATTCGCGGCTGGACTGCCGGCTATTCATCCTCGGCGCGTTCATGATACGCTTTCAAGCATGCGAAATAAGTGGCTCGTCATCATAGGCTCCAGTGTCGTTCTGGGCCTGTTGCTTTCTTTAATGCTCGAGCCGCGCAGCACCAACAAGGGCCCTTACCTTGCCCTTGACCCCGGGCATCGCGCGGCGGTGGAAATACCCGATGCCATCGGCTTCGAAAAAATTCCGCTCGTAAAAAGAATCAGTGGCGCGACAACTCCGGTTGCGACTTTTTATTACACGTTCAACTTACTCGCGGGCATCGATAAAAAGCCGCTCGCTTTGTCGCTGGCCGTGCCGCCAGCCGGCATACAGAACATCCTGCAAGAGCTGCCTATCAGCGTGCGCGCGAAGCTTGCGCAAAAGCTCATATGCATTTACCTGACCGCCGGCCTGGGTTGGCCGGCCACGACGACATTGGCCTATCGCACGCTTGAAGCCGCCCAAACCATGGGCGCCATCGTGGCACTCGATCTTACGAGCTTTCAGTCCACGCCCAGAGTCTGGCTCACTCTGGACCAGTGGTTCGACAAGCGCGAAAATGCGCTGTTCGCGCCGCGAAAGGGCAATGAGGTCGAAGGCACGCTGTCGCCCGATACCCAGGGCTCTGATGCCATGGAGTACGCCCTGCTGCGCGAACTGGGTCAGGTATTCGCCATCGACACACATGTGTTTCCCAATGATCAGGACAGCCCCTTGCTTGACGGCGACGAACAGAAATTTCCGTTTCTCGCATTGTCATGGCAGATCACCAAGGGCAAGCCAGTCATTCGACCCGAATGGGAGTTCAAACACCGCGCAGCCCTTGATCCCGCAAGCAGGGTAAAACTCGACTCAGGCCGACAGCGCGAGGTCTACGACCAGCTCGAAAAGACGAATTTCCCAACGACCGTGGCCGCGTTAAGCCCTTTTGACGATTTCGCCGAGTCTTTTGCCAGTTATGTGCACGTCGAGATATTTCATCGGCCGCTCGAGCTGCGCGTCGTTCAGAATGGCAAGATAGTCAAGATCCTGCACTCGTGCTGGTCCCAGCCCCGCTGCCTGAAAAAACGCGAGTTTTTTAAAAAACTCCTGACTCCGGACGCTTCTTAAAAGTTTTTGAGAGCTCGCATCCTGGTTTCGAGGATGCTCCAGATGGGCACGCCCGTGTCTTTGATGGTCGTATTGAAGGCCGAAAGCTCCTTGACCACAAAACCCATGATCATGCGGTCACCGCTGGCCGAGATATCGGTCAGCACCGAAGCCAAGGGCCCTTCATAAAGCTTGGGAATTTCAACCGCGCCACGCGCGAGGGCCTCGGGAATCGCAATGGTGTAAATTTTCACGAGGTCCACGGCCTCGCCGCCGATTTTCAAATTGGACAGCGTACGCGAGCCATTGACCACGTTCAAATCATAACTCGCTCCCGCCACCGTGAACTGAAAACCGGACGAGCTGGCGAGCAGGCTCAGTGCCTCTTGCAACACGGCGCCCGGCAGCTCCATCGTGTACAGAGTCCAACCCAGTGGCTTGAGCTCGAACATGCGCGGATAAACTTTCAGCAGCGACCGCCGCGAAATCGCGCCGGCAGGCTGGGTAAAGCCGTGAAACTCGCCGAAATCGAGCGCGATGTCGGTGTGCGCCGAATCTTGAAAAGCCTGCGCGGTAAGGCCGCCCAGGTTGGTGCCCGCATTTTCGTCATTGGCCAGTGGCGACTTTGAGATAGCCAGCTGCTCATTCAACCAGGACGTACCATATTGGGTTTCAAGACGGGCGGCGGCGTTTCTCACCAGCTGGTCAACCGCGGCATCGCGCAGCCCCGTCACGTTTCCGCGCACGGGCACGATCTGGTAACCATTGATCGCGGAAGTCCGGTCTTTGTTGATGGTAATCGTCAGCTGGCCAATGCCTTCGCCAAAAGGCGCGGACTGCAAAATGGGAACCTTGCCGCCGGTAAGATTTTTCACGATCAGCGGCTGCGGCAACGCCACATGGTCGTGCGCGCCCACAATGAGGTCGATTCCCGTGGTCATCCGCGCAAGCTTCGTGTCATCAGAGGTACCCAGATGCGAAAGCACAATAATGATGTCGTTCTGCACGCGCAGCTTGGCTACCAATTCCTGCGCTCTTAGAAACGGACTTACTATCGCCACGTCGCCGGCCGCCCAACGGTAAAAGGGGCTGTCGGTGGTCAATCCAATAACCGCGATGCGCAGCCCGCCTTTGGTGAAGGTGACATATCGCTTGAGATTCTGCCCCAGCGCCGGGTAGCGCCTGGCATCGAAATCGATGTTGCCACTGACGAACTTGAAACCCAATGGCGCTTCACCCACCAGCCGATTGAAGTCGGTGGGGCCCATTAAAAAATCGTGGTTGCCGATCACGGTCGCATCCGCACCCATGGCGGCAAGCAGGCGCATCGACTCCGAGCCATTGCCCGCCATGAAATACGGGCTGCCTTCGAACGAATCGCCGCCGTCGAGCACCAAAGTCTGGTGTCCCCGGGCCACGGCATCACTGCGCATTTTATCGAGCTGCGCTTTCACCGCAGCATAGCCGCCCAGGTCGGTGGTGCGTCCCGAATCGAAGTTCGAGTGCAGGTCGTTGAAATGCAAAATTTCAATCGTAACCGGTTTGTTGATGCAGCCCGCGAACGCGAGCGCCAAGCCTACCGCAAAACAAGGCAACAGAACTTTAAAACGATTCATTCCTTATCTAGAGCAAGACATATGCCTCAAGTCTAAGCAGCGGAAAATTCAACTTTGAGGACGGACCGGTACACCCACTGGGATGTATAAAACTTATACAGATGACTGAACACGGATCAGGCAGTCTAATCCAAAAAGTTGAGTCTTTTTATCGGCTTTTATGGTATAAATAAAAGCAATGTTTGTGTGGAAACTCGTGCGAATCTGGTTTGCTGCTTTAGCGATTTGCGCCCTCATGGCGCTGGTCGGCACTGCTGCCGCGCTCGCAGGCACCGATACCACTGCCGCCGACGAGAATGTTCCCACCCTCAACCTGAGCTCCCAGAATGAGGCCGACGCTTTTGCCAAAGAGCTTGTGGCGCGCTACGAGGCCGAAGCTGCCGAAAAAGGCATCGAGCCCAGCCAGCTCGACCCCATTTTGATCGTCCATGTCGGCGCGCGCCCCCCCGAGCAGCTCAAATGGATCATGCTGCATCTCGAGGCCGCAAAAATTCCGGCCTCGCTCGAAATAATATCCGAAGAAGAAATGCAAAAGAACCTGGCCGATTCCCGCGACCGCGCGTTGGCCGACCCTACCTTTCTGACTTACGACAAATCCACCGCCGAAAAGCGAAAAGGCGCGCTCAGGCAGGTTTTCGACAGTGCGGTGCTGAAAACCAAACAGGTGTTCGGCCTGCCCAACGGGCTCACGGCATGGGTAAAAATCAAGCGCAGCAGCAAGCTCAAGCTGCTCGAAGGCGGTCTGGCCAGCATCAACACCCTCATCGCCGGGGCGTCGGTAACGTGGTCATTCTATCTGAGCCAGCATTCCGAAGGCCTTGATGTGCATCCGTTGCGGGCCGGGCTTTTTGTCGCGGGCTGGACCTGGTACATGCTCTACGAGGGCCGCCGCTTCAGCGAGCTTATGAGCCAGGCCAAGGTGCTCAAAGAAACCGCGCCCGGAAGCTTCAAGTCCAAAAACAGCAAACTCTTTTCTTACGCCGCTTCGACGTTGCGTTCGCTGATTTCGAACGCGATCGTCATGTCAGCGGCCTTCGGCGTCGAAAGCGTCATGAACATTCCGAAAATGGAACACAGTATGTGGAACAGCACGGTAAGCATGTTCGCCCGCGGCTGGATCGACGACTGGTTCGCTACCAAAATGCCCACTCTCAATGAAGATGGCACCACCACGGTTGAGGCGGCCAAGGGCCAGTGGAGCCTGCGCAAATGGACGATTATCAACTCCATCTTTAACGTCACGTACGCGTTCGGCAAGAACGTCAACCTGCTTTTTCCTTCGGGCGGCTGGGTCGACTATACGTATTACGT
>JACQAW010000368.1 GCA_016194725.1 Deltaproteobacteria bacterium | reverse complement strand
GCCCATCGGCTTTTCTGAAACGCACGACACCGCCATAACACGCACGGCAAAGAAAAAGTAAGTCGGCGGCATTGGGACTGGCATTGAAGCGAGCCAGGATTTTTTCATATTGCCCGGCCTTTTCACCAGCCCTGAAAAAATTCCAACGCTCCCGGTACCAGGACTTCAAAGTTTGCGGCTCCACGCTTAGCGTGTGCCAAAGCTGCGCCAGCGGCTCGAAAACATCAGAGGCAACCGCCGAGCGGGGCGCCAGCGTGCCCAGCACGGCGCCACTGCCCAGGAACGGCTCGCGGTAAGTCTTAAAGTCGCGGGGAAAGTGCGAGACGATTTCGTGGGCGAAACGCTGCTTGTTGCCCACCCACTTGAGAAGCTGAGACTTGAAGGGCCGAGAGCACGAATTGCTCTCGGCCCCTCGGTTCAGGCGGATTCTGCCGCGGTATCCTTGGCTTTGACGGCGGTTTCGCCTTCGGCCAGAATAATCGCGGGCCGTTCACCCTTGGAGATGCAGTCCTTTGTGACGATGACGCGCTTCACGTTGGCCTTGTTGGGAATCTCGTACATGACGTCGAGCATCGCCGCTTCCATGATCGCACGTAGCCCACGGGCGCCAGTGTTGCGCTTGAGCGCTTCTTTGGCTATCTCGTGAATAGCGTCTTCACTGAACTCGAGCTCGACACCATCGTAATTCAACAGCTTGGTATACTGTTTGGTGAGCGCGTTCTTGGGCTTGCGCAGAATTTCGACCAGCGAGGCTTCATCGAGCTCTTCAAGAGTCGCAAGAACCGGAAGGCGTCCGACGAACTCCGGAATGAGACCGAAGCGGATAAGATCCTCTGGCTCAACCTGCGCCAGCGTGATTGAAAAAGTGTCCTTTTCCTTGCTCTCGATCTTGGCCGCCAGCCCGAGGCTCCGCTTGCCCTTGCGAGCACCGATGACCTTGTCCAGACCCACGAACGCGCCACCCACAATGAACAGGATATTGGTCGTATCGACCTGGATGTAGTCCTGCTGCGGATGCTTGCGGCCGCCCTTGGGCGGAACCGAGGCGATCGTGCCCTCGAGAATTTTCAGCAAGGCCTGCTGCACGCCTTCACCACTCACGTCACGCGTGATGGACGGGTTCTCGCTTTTGCGCGCGATCTTGTCGACTTCATCGATATAGACGATGCCTTTTTGCGCACGCTCGACGTTGAAGTCGCAGTTCTGTAATAGATTCAGGATGATGTTTTCGACGTCTTCGCCCACGTAACCGGCTTCGGTAAGGGTAGTGGCATCGGCCATCGCGAACGGCACATTCAAGAGCTTGGCCAGCGTCTGCGCGAGCAGGGTTTTGCCCGAGCCCGTTGGGCCAATCAATAGAATATTGGACTTGGCCAGCTCGACCGCATCCTTGTCGCGGGCATTCGGCTTGTGCTGAATGCGCTTGTAATGGTTGTAAACGGCAACCGAGAGCACCTTTTTTGCGCGTTCCTGGCCAATCACATACTCATCGAGGATAAGCTTGATTTCCTGGGGTTTCGGAATTTTTTCCGTTGTCTGCTTCTGGGCTTCCTTCTGGCCTTCTTCGGCGATGATGTCATTGCAGAGCTCAATGCACTCATCACAGATGTAGACCGTAGGACCAGCAATCAGCTTTTTTACTTCCCGCTGGTTTTTTCCGCAAAATGAACAGCACAGATTACCGAATCCATCACCGTACTTTTTTTCCATTCTCGGTTCCCGCCTCTATTATTTTACGTTATCGCGATTTTCGAGCACCTTGTCGATCAGGCCGTACTTCACGGATTCATCAGCCGACATGTAGTTGTCGCGGTCGGTGTCCTGCTTGATCTTTTCCACCGGCACGCCACTGTGCTTATTGTATATAAGATTGAGTTTATCCTTAAGGTAAAGAATCTCGCGCGCCTGAATCTCAATGTCGCTGGCCTGGCCCCGTGCGCCACCAAGCGGCTGGTGGATCATGATACGGCTATGCGGCAAAGCATGGCGCTTGCCTTTGGCGCCGGCGGTGAGCAAAAGCGAACCCATGCTGGCGGCCATTCCCAGGCAGTAAGTGGAAACATCGCATTTGATGAACTGCATGACATCGTAAATCGCCAAGCCGGCCGAGACTGAGCCGCCGGGCGAGTTGATGTACATATGGATGTCTTTGTCAGGATCCTGGCTTTCGAGAAAAAACATCTGCGCGACCAGCAAATTCGCCACGGTATCATTGACTTCGGTACCGAGAAAAAGAATGCGATCGATGAGCAGGCGGCTGTAAATATCGTATTGTCGTTCGCCACGCGCGGTCTGCTCGACCACGATGGGATTTGGAATGTATTGGGAAATAACGTCCAAAGCCTGCCTCTTGTCCATGCTCAACATCCCCCTGTTGCAGATTTCAGTATAACTTGCTTATCGGCGGTTGAAATAAATTCGATGATTAATGTCATCGCCATCGGTAGGGCACATAGTGCATATTTTCGATTCGGTTATCAAAGGAATTTTAGGGATTTTCAGGAATTTCTGGGTAATTTTGAGTACTTAACCACCGCGATGCGGTAATTTGCCTAGTCAACGAAGAAAAGCTACCAGGCGGCTCAACGGGTCCTTGGTGTGTTGCAGCAATCAAGAAGGACATAAGCGTGGCCACGAATGGCCACGCATGCCTCTAAATTCCGATCCGTTCTGACCCTTTCACAGGCTTCCGGCCTATTCTTCAGACATTGGCGTCGAAACGGGCTGTACCTGGATGACCGCGTCGTGCTCGTCATCGATATTCAGGTTTGGCCCGATCACTTCCGTGAGATACGTCGCCATTGCCTTACGCAAGTCTTCCAATGTGACTGCGTGAGGAGACGCACCAACTCTTCCAAGAATCGATACGAGCTCCTCTGAAATAAGGCTCTTTGGAAGTCCCGTGAGGTCCGTCACTTCTTTAAAAAGTTCGTTCCCCATGCTCCCCTCCCCTCCGTTCAGACAATTCGAGTCTAGTAGGGCATTTATCGAGTGCAAGAAATATTTTACCAAAATGATTTATTTCAGCGCAACGGCGCCGCAACGCGCCATTTCGCACTCAACAATCTCCTCACGAGTGCGTCGGTTTACCAGCCCTGATCACCGCGCTAACAGTGGCCCATGAAACTTGTATTGTTGCTGCTGGCCTTGATTACGCTTGCCCCCACTGCATCTGCGGCGATTTCGACCGAAGCCGCATACGATAAGGTTGCGCATCATCTGGAGCTGGTCCGAAATCAAATAGAGCTGACTATTGAAAATCATGCGGGCCTGGCCAAAGACGTGGGCAGGCAAGAACGCGAATTCGCCGGAATGCGCGTTTATCAGTTGATTCCGCTGGCGCGAGACGACTCCAAGAACAGCCGCGCGTTACTCGCGGCGCTGCGGGCGGGCTTTGCGCAGGCGGCCGCGAAACATACGGGCTTTCGGCTCAGCAAAGCGCGTTTTACCTCGCAATGGAAAGCCACGCGCATGCGCATTCCCGCCGAGCTGCCGTTCGATACCGACTTTCGCCTGAAAGAGGAGCAGGTGGTGGACTATCGCCTGCTTGAGCTGACGCTGGATTTCGACACCGCGGCACCACGCAACCCCGCGTCCTGGCTGCGCGAACAGCAGCCACTGCTGCAACGTTTGGTAGAGCCGGTAAGCTGGACCCGGGTAGGCAAGCGGCTCCTCGGGCGCGCCCGCATTTTTCGCTATCGTGATCTTGAATATCCCAAGATGCTGGCCCCCGATCTGGCGCAATATTCCACGCCCCTCGCGGCCGCGGCACCAAGCGCGGTCGAGCAGGCCACGCTCAAACGCATCACGCGGTACCGACAGCAAATCATCACCCTGTGGCCCTTGTGCCAGCCTTACCTCGACGACCTGCGCGCCTTTGCACGCAACGACGCGAGGATGAATTTCTTTTTGAACCATGCTAGCGTCCAGTAGGCGTGAAAACCAAGAAGGCCTCGTCATCAGCGGCGGCCAAGACCAAAAAGGCATCGGGGCCACGGCGCAAGCGCGCCGCGGCGGCGCTACAAGGCAGCAATAGCTGCGATGCGTGCGGCATGGTTGTTCGCGAGATTCACTGTCGATTGGTTTGTCCCAAATGTGGCGCTACGCGGGACTGCTCGGATCCATGAATGACGCAAAGGTGAAAGGTCAGGCGATTTTTTTGAGCG
>JACQAW010000367.1 GCA_016194725.1 Deltaproteobacteria bacterium | reverse complement strand
GGGTCGCCAGCTTGCGGGCCTTTTCGCCAAGCACGCCCATGAACGAGTTATTTCTTTTTACGATGACCGGATAACCAAAAGCTTTGGCCTTCTGACGCCAGACAGCCCTGCTCATTTGGCCCTCGGTTGGTGGCAGCGGAATCTGGAGCTCCTCGGTGAGCGAAAAAATCGCGCGTTTGTCGAGGCAGCGAAAAATCGTCCCGGGATCGGGCATTACAAAAGTGGCAAGGCCCTTGAATCGTTGCTCGACGCGAGCCAGACGCTCGAGCGAAAACTCGCCCACCGGAAATACCAGCAGGGGCTTGCGTTCCTGAGCCTTGAGATAGTGTTCGAGCTGATCGAAAAATGCTTCGCGGTTTTCAGAGGCATACGGCCAAACTTCGGCGGTATACCGCGACCACTCGGTGAAGGCTTTGACGTCCTGACGGCCGACTACAACGTGATACCCCGCTCGCCCCAGGGAGCGAACGACGGTAATCGTCTGTCGAAAGTTGCCGGCGACCAGAATCTTCTCTCTCAAGTTCCCCTCATCCCAAAAAAGCCCCTTGGTCCCCAGCGGGTCCCAAGGGGCGCTCTTCAATTACTTTTTGACGATCGTGCAGGTCACGCTGAGCGTGGTCTGGTCCTTCGAAGACGAAGGAGAGTCGAGCGACACGGAAATAGCTGCTTCAACTTCGTTCGAGATCATCGAAACCGTTTTGGCGGTCACACCGCGCTCGGTGGTGATCGAAATGGTGACTTTGCCGGTGCGGCTGGTGTACATTGCAGAGTAGCCAACGCCCCAACGGGTCTTGTCTTTCGTGCCGCTGGCCATGGTGCCGTTCGTCGCGTCAGCAGCGATGAGGGCGGTAAGGGTTGGGCCCCTGACCGACATCTGGTCTTCGCCGCTCACGACGTCGTACGCGCTCTTGCAAACAAGGTTGTACTCAGGGGCGGGATCAGCAGCCTTAGCAACAGCTGTCAAACAGAGGCCGAGAACCAAAACAGACAAAATATTCTTCATATTCCAAATCCTTCTTAGTGGTGGTTTTCAAGTAAGTCAGAGACTCATTTTGATGCGTTGTATAATCTAAATTGACGCATGACGCAATAACTAAGCAATCTGATCTAGAATTAAAGGGCCATTTTGGTAGACTCCGAAGACAATCTCTTTGTAACTTATTAATACTATTTAAATTATATGTGTTTTAATAGGTTGCGTACCCGACAGAAAAGGTTGTTGCGGAACGCGTTAAACCGTGGTGTTCTAAGGATACAATACCCTTGGACCGACAACCCGGAGCTCGCTTTGTCCTCGACCAAATCGCACTGGCCCTTATCACTACTCGGCGGCGGAGTTTCGCTGCTGAACATGTTTCTGCCTATGATACTTGTGCGTACTTTGGCGCCCGAAGCGATAGGCCATTACAAAATTTTCTTCCTCTACCTCATGGTCATGCCGCTCTTGTTCATGTCTGCCGGCATCACCAACGGGCTGAGCTACTGTGTTGGCTACGACGAAAAGAAAACGGCAGCCTTTCGCAACTCGTGGACCATTCTGCTGGTCATTGCGTCGATGGTGCTGGCTTCCGGAATCATCTCGTACCCCGCCCTGATCAAATGGCTGGACTGGAACCCCTATTTTCTGCGCCTTTTTATCTGGAGCGCCTTCGTTCAAATTCTGGCCACCTTTTTTGAAGAAGCCACGATAGCATCGGGCCAGATATGGCGGGGCGCGCTTTTTCTTTCGGGCTTTGACCTGCTTCGTAACATGAGCATGCTGAGTGCCGCACTGGTGTACGGAACCATCGAGGCGGTGTTCTGGGCAAACATGATCGTGGTAACCATCAAGGTCGCGCTGGGCTTCATTATTGGTTACCGCGAGGGATTTCAGCGGTTTGACTGGAACCCCGAGTTCCGCAAGGGCGTTTTGCGCTATGCTTTTCCCGTTTCACTTTCCGGCGTACTGACCATCGTAACGAACTACAACGACCAGTTTTTGCTCACGAGCATGATTCCCCCCGCGGCTTTTGCGATGTATTCCATGGGCTGCCTGTCATTGCCGCCCCTGCTTATTCTGGAGCAGGCCGTGAATCGCGTCTTGATTCCAAGAATGTCCAAGGCGTTCGCCACGGGCCGCGGCAACGAGGCCAGCCAGCTGCTGCGCGAGGCAACCAGCGAGTTGTCGTGGCTGTTCATTCCCTCGGCCACAGGACTTTTTGTATTCGCCGACCCCATCATTACCCTGCTTTTCACCAAAGCTTACCTCGCGGCCGCCATATTTTTGAAGATCAGCGCGTTTCGCTGGATGAATCTGGCGCTGCCGTTCGATGCCGTGGCACGAGCCAGGGGCAAGAGCGGCTGGATTTTTCGCCAGTACGTCATTTTCTCTATTATTTCTACCTGCCTGGTCATTGCATTGGCCAAAGCCTTCGGGGCAACTGGCGCTATTTTAGGTTCGGTCACCGCGGGATACCTGATGCGCTTTGCTGCCATAGGCGCAATTAAAAAAGCCGAAGGCTGGTCACTCAAAGAAATGCTGCCCTGGAACGACTGGGGCCGTTACTATTTTTTCGCTCTGGTGGCCTCGGGCGCCGCGCTGCTCATCAAGCCTTATATCGGCGATGGCACGGGTGGCAGAAAATGGT
>JACQAW010000407.1 GCA_016194725.1 Deltaproteobacteria bacterium | reverse complement strand
GTCCCGGCCACCCCCGTGACCTCGACGACATTTGTAATCGGTGCGGGCGGCAGGATCAACTCAAACGGCGGTGTGCTTGACCAATGGACGATTAACGACGGTAAAGTCGTAAGCCAGACCGCGATCGGTTATTGATTCAGAATCTCAGGATAGTTTATGGTTCAAAATCCAGGAACGCCGGGATCTCGGAAACACCGGGATCGCCGGCGGTTCCTATTTTAGGCCCCCTTTCGTGAATGGCGCGCACTAAACTTTCCTTCGATCAGATATTTGCAGCAACGGGCTTGCTGACCGGCATCCTGGGTTTTCTGGCTTATGGCACACCAGCTGCCGCCGAAGCTTCCTTTCAAGGCATCCAGATTTTCGGCACTTTTCTGATATTTTTGTTCTTTTCCGTATCTGCTTTTTCCTGGGGCAGGATTTTCAGCCGTTTTTTGGGCTTTGCGTTTGAAGTCTGGAGTACAGCAGCCTTGGGAATCGGAGGCGCTGCGGCCACGGCGATGGTACTTGGTCATCTGGGTTTGATCGGCCCTTCACATCGAATTTTGCTGACAGCGCTGTTGTTCCTGGGGCCGGGTATCAACGTCTTTAGTTCCAAAAATATTCGGGAGCCAATTTTTTCGGTCGATAAGCCCCATGTTTTCGAAATCGTGTCTCTCGCTCTGATCGCGGCTTCGGTGCTGCTTTTCGTAATCGCGGCGTTTTATCCAAACCCGTTTTATGATCCGCTCTGGTGCAATGCGCTGGCGCCAAGACGTTGGTCAAACGCCGGAAAAATCTTCTTTGATACAAAATCCATAATAGGGTTTCAGTCTTCTTACTGGGAATATCTCTATCTCTGGGGAAACAGCCTGCTTTCGGGCGCGCCGGGCGAGGGCCTTATCGCGTGCCTGCTCTTTGGTCAATGGACCCATGCCTTCTGGGGTTACGGCGGCACTGTTCTGGCTCTTTGGGCCTTCCTGGCCATTTTCTGCGATGACCGTTTCTGGCTGGGGTTGGCCGTTTTTTCAGGGCTATGCGTACACTCGTTTCAGAAAATGGCCATGATCGCGAAAAACGACTGGGGAATTTGTTTTTGGCTTCTTGCAGGATTTGCTCTGCTGTTGTCCGCAAAAGAGCTGCCCCGAAAGCAGCTGGCAGCGGCCGGCGCTTTGATCGGGCTTGGCCTTGGCGGTAAATTCACGGCGGTCTTTTCGGTGGTGCCCTTGTTTCTGCTTTGGGCTTACGTCGATCGGCAGGTTTGGAAAAAGGCTCCCATAGTCTTTTCGGCCTTGTTGCTCGGGCTAGTGCCAATCCTGCTACGCAACTGGCTTGCGACCGGGAACCCGGTATTTCCGTCGATGAATCTGGTATTCAAAAGCGCGATGCTCGGGCCTTCGTGGACGCGCGCCATGCGGAATTACGATGGCACTGGCATCGTGCCGGCGTTTTCGGAGTTTTCGCGCCGGCTGACGGAGCTCCTGAGAGAAAACCCCCTTCTGCCGGCGGGATTGGCTTTCCCGCTTAGCCTTGTCTGGCCAAAGAAGCGTTCCAGGCTTTTGACGCCATTATGGCTCACTCTTGCAGGCAGCTTTATTTTTTTCGCCGCAAAGATCGGACCTGCGATCGTGGAAATGCGCTATCTTGGGCTAGCGCTCAATTTGTGGGCGGGTTTTTCAGTGCTTTCCATCGCGGAACTGGGCAGCAAGGCCAGATGGCTGGCCCTGCCGCTTCTCGCGCTAATTACCTATACCGCCGACATTCCCTGGAAAGCTCCCTGGGATCTATTGCGGATGCCTTCGACCGGGAGCATTGTTCGTCAGCAGCCCAATAGCGGGTCGCTTGCATGGCTGCGAGCAAATACCAAGCCTGACGACGTGATCGTTTCACTACTTGAAACCCGCCTCTATTATCTCGATGATCGCAATATCCGCCGCGTCTGGGACGACCCCGAATGGGATGCGGCCTTGAGTGGTGAAACAGATCCGCTCAAGGCTGTAGTCCGGATGCGCGCGCTTCACGCGAAGTACTTGCTGGCTACCATCGAAGTTTTTGATCAGCACGCGGACAAGAAGGTATCCGACCTGATTATTCAGGCGATTCTCGCAAATCCCAGATCGGTCGTATTTGCTGCCGAAGCGTCGAAGGTCATTGATCTTGAACGGATGGAAAAGGCGCTAAGACAGAGGTGAGGATCGTGCCTGGGTCAGATTAAACCTTTGATGTTTGAGCCACAACCTACGATACTCTGAAGATGCGCCGATCAGTTCTGCTGCTGTGCACTTATGCGCCAAGACCTCAGTTTTTGACGCTGATCCGCGAGTTAATAGCCTATCCGTTTGCATACATCGTGGTGGTCGACGACGGCTCGCCCAAGAAATGCGAGCCTGTTTTCGAAGAGCTGGTGCGGCACAAGGAAGTAAGGCTATTTCGGCATTCGTCGAATCTCGGAATAGGGGCGGCAATCAAGACGGGCTTTCGCCGGCTTGTCGCCGACAACGACTCTGATTCCATTATCTGCTCCGATGCCGACGGTCAACATGCTCCTGGCGATGTTTGGAGAGTCACTCAGGCATGCGAGCGCAATCCCGAAGCAGTGGTGCTTGGCAGCCGCGTTTTCAGTCAACATGTTCCGCTGCCTAACCGAATTGGAAATCTGGCTACCGCCCGAATATTCGAAAAGTTAAAGGGCGTCAAGTTGCGCGATACTCAAACCGGTCTGCGGGGCTTTCCTGCAAAATACGTGTCCGAGCTTTGCGTGATTCCTCAAAACCGATATGACTATGAAACGGCGCAGCTGCTGAAACTGCTGCAGATGAATGTTCCGATTCATGAACTTGAGATCGCGACGATCTACAATGATGATCGCGATTCACATTTCAACCCCTTGCTGGATTTCTACCGCATCTACCGGGTCCTGTTCGATTCATGGTGGGGTAGTTGATGAGGCTCACTTTCGTCCACTGCACCAATAGGGCATACGCGGACACCCAGATGTTTGGCATTCATTTCATGCCGGTTTGGGCTTATACGCTTGCCGCGCATCTTGAGGCGCTCCCTGACGTGCAGTTAGTGCTTTTTGACGATCGCTTTGAGGCACGCGCTACGATCGGCGAGGCCGATTTATTTTTATTCACGGGAATTAATCAGGACTTCGAGGCGATTGCACAGCTTGGCGAAGAGCTGCGGCTTCGATTTCCACGGGCAAAATATGCGATCGGCGGGCCCGTATGCTGGTCATTTCAGACAGCGGGCAAGATCGAACGTCTCGCCCGGTTCGATTATGTTTTTGTAGGTGATGGCGAAGAAGCTCTTCCGGAATTTATATTGGCGTTGAAATCAGGCAGACCGGTGCCTCGGATCATTGCCGCACCGCAGCGTTTCGATCTGAGCAAGGCTTTACCCATGCATCGCCGGCTTCTTGCCCAGACGGTACATCGTTATTACGGTGCAATCGTCGAGGTTTCGCGCGGTTGTCCGTTCCTTTGCGAATTTTGCGATATCCGGGTGCTTCCCGACAACAATCGCTCACATATCAAGGACCCGGCCTTGATCGTGAGCGAGCTCGATGCGCTTTGGGATCTCAATGTCCGGCAGGTGCTCTTTGCCTGTGACAACTTCATTGGCAGCCACGGTTGGGCTGAGGACGTCTGTGACGCGATCCATGCCTGGATGCAAGCGACGGGAAAAAGAATGAGTTTGTACACATGGCTCACGATTGATCTTTCGCGCCACCCGCGACTTTTGAGTAAGCTCCGAATGGCCGGCTTCGACATGTTTTTTATTGGCGTGGAGAGCTTTAACCGTTCTTCGTTGCTCGAAACCGCGAAACTTCAGAATACGGCTCTTGGTATGGCGGAAGCCGTTCGTGGCATTCAGTCCTATGGCTTCATTGTGGTGGCTGGATTGATTATGGGTTTTGACACAGACCCTGACGATATAACAGAGGTAATGCTGGACGGGATTTTGCGTAGCGGATTGATATCGGGCGATCCGTCGCTCCTGACTGCGCTACCCGGCACTCCTCTCTATAAGCGAATGCAGCTCTCGGGCAGATTGCGAGACGCAAAGCTTGGCCTGGGTGGATTCAAATATCAGACTAATATTAAATATCTGCGCCCGGTCGACCGGATCCGTGCAGATTTCAAAAGCTTCGTACGGCGCTTTAACCAGGGCGCCTATCAATATTCGCGCCTGCTTGCTTTTTATTCCTGCATGGAGGCGCCGCAATATCAACCGCCGCGTACGTCGGGATACGCCGATCTGAGGCGTTTGTTAAGGCTGGTATTCAGGAACTCCCGGTATCTGTACCTATTGGTTTTGCGCTTCGCAATGCTGGTACGATCGCCGGTGCGTGTATTTTACATACTTCGTGCCGTTATACTTACCTTGAGAAAACACAGCAGCCAGCGACCGCATTGGTTTTATCTCAAGTTCTGGCTCTTTAATTGGAGCAACTCCATTTTAAAGTATTCCTCGCTCAGCGATGCCGACTTCGACATCGATTCGGTTGAGTCCAACTTCAACCGGGAAAACATTTTGCCCCTGGGCTATGAAGAATCCAGCGAGGAACAGGTTGCAGCGAGTAAGGTGCGTGCGCAGCGAAATGCGACGGTCAAGGCGCTCAAGATTTTCATCGGGCAGGGCCACTAAGTGCGTCAGCGCATTCAGCTCCGATATTCGTTGCCTTTGTTCCTGGTCGTGGGACTGGTGGCCGTGGTATTTTTTCGGCAGCTGCCTACGACGGTCCAGAACCTGGACTCTGGCGAAGTGGTGGCGAACGCTTTCGGTTTGAATGTGATTCACCCGCCGGGTTACCCGCTCTATCTCTGGATACAGTACGCCTGGACCCATCTTTTCCCGTTTGGAAGCGTGTTCTGGCGCGCGGCATTTTTGAATGCTTTGTTTTCGCTGGGCGTTCTGGCGATAGCAGGCTTGAAGATGCGGCGAATTGCTTTGTACGCGGCCTGCGTCTTGATGCCGCTGGCATTCTCAAAAATTTTCTGGACCTATGCGCTGTTGCCAGATGTCTTTATGTTGAACTGCCTGGTCCTTGCGGGGTTGTGTACGCTTTATCTGCACGCGCCGGATTCAAGGTATCGGGTTCTCGGCCTCTGTTTTCTCTTCGCTCTAGGCGCGACCAACCATCTGAGCGTTGTTTTTGCCTCGCCGCTCGTTGTGCATGCGATTTTGAAAGACAGGACCTCAATTCGTATCTTGGCACTTGCGGCGGTGGCCACCGGAAGTTTTATCGCCGTCGCATATCTTTCATTGTTGTTGCTGCACACGGATTCCATTTACTCGTGGGGTAGTCTGCATACTCTGGGCGATCTGGCGCGGCATTTCCTGCGCAGTGATTACGGAACTCTGCAGCTGAGCGGAAAAGCCACCGGTGGGAATTTTCTGGAAAACCTGGGGCTGCTTGCGCGGATTGTGATATTGCAAACTCCACTAAGCCTGGGTTTTGCCTGCGTTCCGGTGTTCAAGAAATTCACGGGTAGTGCGATAAGCAGCCGCTTTTATGTCGTGGTTGGCTCGCTGGCAGGATACGCGTTGATATTCCTGGCCCTGGCTAACATGGATTCCAGTACTCCGGAGCGCCTGCTGCTTGAGCGATTTTTTCTTTTTCCATTGGTCCTTTTGGCCGTGCTTGCGGGGTACGGGCTAAATGCGCTGAAGAAACCGTTGAGCCGCCCGGTGGGGCTGACGCTGCTGGCGATAGGTTTGTGCTCCAGCGCCTGGAACTATCTTGCGTTTCAGCAGGACACTGACTTCGCTCAAAATACGATCGTCGAGGACTACGCAAGAAATCTGCTTGGCATGATTAGTGACGACGCTCGCGCGATTGTAATAGTCGATAGTGACACCAAGGTGTTCGGGCTGCGCTATCTTCAAATCGTGAAATCCGAGCACTCCCAGGTAATCGTACTTCCCATTGGGTCTGTATTCGATCGCCGCCAGCTGGATAAAATAAAATCACTTCGTCCTGAATTAAAAATAGATCCAGACTATGACAAGGGGCCCGACTCACGCGATATTTTCAAGCATGTTGTCGATCCGAATATCGCGAAATTTGATTTTTATTTTACCCGTGACGTTAATCCCAGCAGCTACAAGGTGACGTTTCAGGGCCTGGGGCGTAAAATCACCGTCGGAAGCGGCGTGGCTTTTGATCAGGCCTCCGCAGCCCGCATCAGCGGATCGTCCGGAGTGGAAGGCATGGCAAGTTCTTCCGAGTTCAATGAGTACAAGGCGCTGTACGCAGAATATGCGTACTACTATCTGAAGCGCGGCCTGGAGGTCAGATCGAGGGCTGATTCGTTGAAGTATTTCACGCTGGCCCTGAAGGCGGTGCCCTATTGTATTCCAGCGTTGATAAATATCTGCGCATTGAAAAAGGCGAGCGGCGAAAGCAATCAGGAATGTTTGGGCGAGGTTGAAAGCCTGCGGGAGCGGGAGTTCAATTACTTTTGATGTAACAAAGAAAACGAACGAGGCCATTGCGTTTGGCCCATAATCGGCGAAAATATCGGTATGGCAGCCGATATTCCGATTCAGATTGAAAACGTAAGCAAACATTACAGTACGAACCCCCTGAAGTCCTCGCTCGCACTCGATAACATATCGTTATCAGTGGCGCGAGGCGATGTCTTCGGCTTTCTTGGCCCCAATGGCGCCGGCAAGACCTCGCTGATCAAGATTTTGGTCGGTATCATGAACGCGGACACCGGCACTGCCCGTATTGCCGGAATGGATTCCAGAACGCGCACGGCAAAGCTCCGGCTTGGTTATCTGCCGGAGCGACCTTACTTTCATGACTTTCTTACGTCGGCCGAGTTTCTTCGTTTTCATGGCAGGCTCGTTGGCATGAATGACGACGCGATCGACGCGAGAATTCCGGTCCTGCTCGATAAGGTCAATTTGAAGCGCGCACGCGATCAGCGTCTGCGGACTTTCTCAAAGGGAATGCTCCAGCGAATCGGCCTGGCTCAGTCCATGTTGCATGATCCCGAGGTCCTCATCCTGGACGAGCCAATGAGCGGCCTTGACCCGGTCGGCCGCCGCGAGGTTCGTGACCTGATTACCGAGATCTCGATGACCGGCAAGACGATTTTTTTCAGCACTCATATCATACACGACGTTGAGGTTATATGCTCGTCGGTCGGATTCATAGACAAGGGCAAGCTTAAAGGGCTGGGTAACATCGAAACGCTGCTCGGTAAAACAGTGAAGTC
>JACQAW010000081.1 GCA_016194725.1 Deltaproteobacteria bacterium | reverse complement strand
CACACCTATTCGGGCTTCGAGAATAAAGCAAAGTTGGCTCTCGAAGAGCGAATCAAAAGCCTGAAGAAAGAACACTTCTTCACCGAAATCATCGTTCCCGAAGAAAACGTGGTCGAGCTCGTAAAAGGGCAAAAGAAGACGACAAAACGCCGTTTCTTCCCCGGCTATATTCTCGTAAAAATGATTCTGACCGACGAAAGCTGGCACATCGTCAAGGAAACCCCAAAAATCACGGGTTTTGTTGGCGATAAAGTGCGGCCGGTTCCGGTCGCTGAGTCCGAAGTGCAGAAAATGACCAACCGTATCGCGGAAGGTCAAATGAAGCCGAAGCACAAGATCTCCTTCGCCGAAGGCGAAAATGTTCGTGTAATTGACGGTCCTTTTTCGAATTTCAGCGGTATTGTCGAAGACGTTAACCAGGATAAGGGCAAGCTCAAAGTGCTCGTCTCGATCTTTGGTCGTTCGACTCCGGTGGAGCTCGATTTTATTCAGGTTGAAAAGATATAACGCCTAGTGTATTTGGGGTGCTCATTTTATGGCAAAGAAAGTAACTGGTTTTATTAAGCTGCAGATCCCTGGTGGGCAAGCGAATCCATCGCCGCCTGTCGGTCCTGCTCTCGGTCAACGTGGTGTCAACATCATGGAGTTCTGCAAAGCCTTCAACGCTAAAACGCAGGACAACAAAGGTGTCGTTATCCCGGTGGTCATCACGGTGTATTCAGACCGCTCGTTCACGTTCATCACGAAAACTCCGCCCGCCTCGGTCCTTCTTTTGAAGGCTTCTGGCGCAGCGAAGGGTTCAGGCGAACCCAACCGCACCAAGGTTGGCAAAGTGACCAAGAAACAGGTCGAAGAAATTGCAAAGACTAAAATGCCTGATTTGACGGCAGCGACGCTTGAAGCGGCAATGCGCGAAATTGAAGGTTCGGCTCGCTCTATGGGCGTAACCGTCTCGTAAATAGTGTTCATAAAAAAGTTTAGTTAATCGTACTAATACGTGGGAGAGAACGTGTCTTGTTCTCGTTAACACCACAAAGGAGTACCAATGCCAAAAAAGTTGCATGGCAAGAAGTACCTTGAAGCTCAGAAGAATATTGATTCTGCCAAGAAGTATCAAATTGAAGAGGCCTTCACTCTTCTTGAAAAAGTAGCGTTTGCAAAATTCGACGAAACCGTCGAAGTTGCATTCAGCCTGGGCGTCGACCCAAAACACGCTGACCAGATGGTCCGCGGCGCAATTGCGCTCCCACACGGTACCGGTAAAACGGCCCGCGTCCTCGTTCTCGCCAAGGGAGAAAAAGCGAAAGAAGCTGCCGCTGCAGGCGCTGATTTCGTCGGAGCGGAAGACCTCATCGAAAAAATCACCGGCGGCTGGATGGACTTTGATAAAGCCATCGCGACTCCGGATATGATGGGACTCACCGCAAAGGTCGCCAAGATCCTCGGACCTCGGGGTTTGATGCCCAATCCGAAGCTCGGCACTGTGACTTTCGACGTTGCCAAGGCTGTCAAGGAACAGAAGCAAGGCAAGATCGAATACCGTACGGAAAAAACGGGTATTGTGCAGGTTGGCATCGGCAAAAAGTCGTTCGGCGCCGTCAAGCTCAAGGAAAACTTCAGTGCACTGCTTGCCGTCATCGTTCGGGCCAAGCCAGCGACCAGCAAGGGCACCTACATGAAAAACATTACTATCTCTGCCACCATGAGCCCCGGGATCGCGATCGATCCAGGTGTTGCTAATGCGAAGGCCGAGTAAGGAGTTGCGCTGTGAATAAAGCAGATAAAACATCAGCAGTAGCGGATTTGAAGAAGAGCTTTTCGGAATCGAATGCCGCTTTTTTCGCCGACTATAAAGGCCTGACCGTTGAGCAGGTCAATGACCTGCGTCGCCGCCTGCGCCCGCATAAAGTCAGAGTGAAAGTCATCAAGAACAACCTGGCTCGCCTGGCTGTTCGCGAAGCCAAGATGGGTGAGGCTTCTGAGAAGTTAATCGACTCAGTGGTTGGCCCAACGATGGTTGCTTTCGCATATGGCGACCCGGCGGCTGCTGCCAAAGTCGTTCAAAAGTTCGTTGAGGAGAATGAAGTATTCGGCCTCAAGGATAGCTTGTTGAGTGCTCAGCGTTTGACGATCAAGCAGGTTGAGGAGCTGTCAAAGCTCCCAAGTCGCCAGGTGCTTCTCGCCAAGTTGCTGGGAACACTTAACGCGCCTATCACTAATTTCGTGGGTGTGTTGGCGGCTGTGCCAAGGAGCTTGGTACAGGTTCTCGCCGCAATTGAAGATCAGAAAAAGAAACAGGCCTAATCAGCCTGAATTAACTTGCTACCGGGGCAAAAGGCTCCGGAAGCTTTTTGGAGGTAATCATGTCTACTGCTGTTACTAAGGAAGCCGTTATTTCGTATATCGAGAGCATGAGCGTTCTCGAATTGTCTCAGTTGGTAAAAGAGCTCGAAACCAAGTTTGGTGTTTCTGCTGCTGCCCCAATGGCCGTTATGGCCGGTGGCGCTTCGGCCGGTGGCGAAACCGCCGCTGCGAAGACTGAATTCACGGTTGT
>JACQAW010000406.1 GCA_016194725.1 Deltaproteobacteria bacterium | reverse complement strand
TTCAGCACTGACGCACGCGTCTTCACATTCATTTCAAAGCCGCCTGCCTTGCGCACTCTGATTTTGAGCGTACTTGTGTTGAGCAAGGGGGAGCGCTCATGCGTTTGCGAAACTGGCTTTTCACGGGAACCGGCTTGGGACTGTCCGTGTGGATCTCCATATTCGACGCTCATGCCCAGGTGGATGCCGCCGAGGTTGGCGAGCGTCTGAGTATCATGCAACGGCATGTACAAGAGCTGAAGCTGCGCGCGATTCCAAGCGCCCGGCTTCGCGAAAGCACGGTCAACACGCTGAAGCTGGATCGGCGCGCGTATCGCAAGGGCGAAAAGTGGGCGGTGCGGTTCGAGCCCACCAACGACGCCGCCATTGCGTCGATGGCGCGCAAGGCTTCGGTTGCCGACGAGGGCGGCACGATCAGTACCGAGCCGCTCCTCTATGACTTCGAGGTGCTCGAGCTGGCCGGCGATGGAAATGCGAGAATCGCGATTACCCAGCGCGTGGCCAGTCCCGAGGGCCGGGCCGATAGGCAGGTCGATCACATCGTGCTGGTCGTGAGCCCGAGGTTTACTCCGGTCATGAAGGAAATTCATTATCGCGATGGGCGTCCACCCCGTTCGATCGCCATTGCGGCGCGCGGAAATTTTGCCATGGGCTTCAGCGCCACGCCCACTGACCTGCCCAATCTGGCGACAGACGATGGGGTGCCGATGCGTGACCGGGACGGCAGTCCCGCCTTGAAGTTCGATACGGTCGATATCTATGGCCGCCCGGTGACGACGACCTGGCGCGCGGGCGATGTGTGGCCGGCAGAAGTAAAAACCGTTTCTGGAAACTCGACGCTTCTCAGGTGAGGGAGAGATGATGCCTATGAAAAATACAACGGCGGTACTGGCGGTTGCCTTGCTCGGGAGCGTCCTGGCGGCGGGTTGCGGACGCGGTCAGGAAAACAAGCCAGGCGCCAGCCGCAAGGCTGTGGCGCCCAGCCAGCTCAACAATATCAATTTGGCTGAGGTGATGGCCAGCTATCCGAGTGCAGTGGTGACGCCCCAGCCTTGGGCCGGTTACTGGTTTCCCTACACGGCTTCGGGAATTTACTCTGCGGCCGCCAAATACGACGAGGCCAATTTATCCGAGATCAAAGCGCGCGGAGGCAGTACTGCCGATTACCAGCCGCTGGCCGTGTGGGAGGCAGGCAATCACGGGCCCAGCGCGCCCAGGCTGGAAAGCTGGTTTGGCCACTGCAATGGCTGGGCGGCCAGCGCCATCAGCGTGCCAGAGCCACGGGCTGGCAAGATGATCGACGGAATCGAATTCAGCGTGGGCGATCTGAAAGCCCTGCTGGCTGAATCGTGGCTGGAGTTTGCCGGCGATTTCGTGGGCACTCGGGTGAACGACAAGCAGGATTTTAGCACCGCGGCTTTCTGGGACGTCGTGCCCGCGCAATTTCATCTCATGCTGGTCAACCTGGTGGGCAAGCAGAACCGGGGCCTCATTATCGACCGGCACACCGGCGCGGAAATCTGGAACCAGCCGCTGGTCGCTTACAAGTTCGAGCCGGTGACTCCCAATGACTATCTGGGGCCGCACCCCAGCTATCCCGATATCTACCGGGTCAACATGACAGCGCGCATCTGGTGGGCCAATGACAACGTGAGCTCGGAAGACATCACGCCACCCTTCAATATGGCGACGCTCGAAAACGAGATGAACGACTACTTTTATCCAGGCCGCATTCTGAAATATGAGCTCTGGCTCGACGGGCCGGTGCAGTTCGATGAGATCGGCAAGATGACCAAGTCGGGCGACATTCTGGTGACTCAGGAAAACGGCAAGTTTGTCGGAGGCATCTGGAAAAACGGCGTTACGGGCGCGGCGCTCGTCAATACGCATCCCGATTACATGTGGGTGCCCTATGCCTTGCAGCATTCCACGGGCTATAAGAATCCCCGTATCGATGATGGCTGGGTTCGAGCCAATATTGAAAGCGTGATTCGCACCAATGGCGGAAACTGATTTTGATATTTTCCGGGCCTGTACGCATCGGTAATTACACGTCTAGTTATACGCCTCAAGGCGTAACGCGCAGCAGCAAATTAACGCGTCTGTGGGCCATCTGATTTCCCCGAATACATCTTCACCTGGGTCTTCCGTTTGCCCGTGGGGTCGGGCACGACGTAATCGGCTGCGGGCGAGCTGGTCGCGCTTTGCACTCCGGCGAATTTGGCGTTGAGCGTGCCGATGAACTCGGCCAGCCCCTCGTCGGCCATGGGCTTGGTGATCAGGATCCAATCAGGTTCCTCGGCCAGAGCCAGGAAGCGCTTCTCGTCGAGCTGGCCATCCACGCTCAACGTATCCAATCCCACGCTTTCCAGAAAAACGGCCTTGTCCGATTCCACGCCGGGCTCGGCTGAAAAGCGGCCTTTCGTGGCATCGCTCATGTGGCCGCGGTAAGCCAGAATGGAGCGGCCCCACAGCGCCTCATACGGCGGCACCAGGTTGCCTCTGGGGTCAAATAATAAAGCTTTAGCCAGGTCATGTTTGAGCAGGTCCAGCCCAATCAGGCGGTTGTCGATGCCCGTGAGCTCCGGGCCGGTAAACCTGATAGCGTCGATTTCGAATTGGCCGGGGTCGATGTTGTCGTGCAGGCTTTTGATGAACGCGTCCTTGCTCGAGAGGTCGAAGTAAGCGCTGTGGGCGAGATTCACGCCCAGCTTGCCCAGCGTCTTGTGCTGTTCCAGGATTTCCATGCTCTGCATTCGCAGGTGTAAAATGATCTCGTTGAATTCGCCACCGGGCGTGAGCTGAAACCGCAAGCCCATCCAGCCCTGCCCACGGCCCTTACTGGTCGTTACCGTGTCGGCAAAGACAAAATAGCGGGTGTCGGCGGGCCGGTCTTTCTGAAGCTTCATGAGCTCGGTGCTTTCAAAATCAAGCTGCTGATGCAGGCGCTCTTCGCTCACGAAGCGCTTGGCTTTGCCGTAAACCGCGTCGCTCGCCTCTTTGCCGTAAAGCGAAACCACCTTCATGACGGCTTTGGCGGCCTGC
>JACQAW010000405.1 GCA_016194725.1 Deltaproteobacteria bacterium | reverse complement strand
GTGGCAAGCCGGATGCGCTGGCTTTCGCCGCCGGAAAGAGTCTGAGCCGGGCGTTCCAGTGAAATATAACCCACTCCAACGTGCAGCAAAAACTGCAAGCGGTCCCGGATTTCCTTCAGAATGCGTTCAGAGATCAGAAGCTCGCGCGCCGAAAGCGGCAAGGCGGTAAAAAATTCGGTGAGCCGTTCAATTGACAGGCGACTGAGCTCGGCAATATTGCGGTCGTGAAGCCTGAAGAAAAGGGACTCTGGCTTGAGCCTGGAGCCATGGCATTCGGCGCACGTGGACCAGACGTCGATGGCGGCCGTCACTGAGCCCGCGGCTTCGTCGTCTGCGCAGGCGTCGTCGTGTTCACCAACAAAATAACCCAGGCCATTGCATTCCGGACAGGCGCCCATTGGCGAGTTAAATGAAAAGGTGCGCGGTTCAGGCGCGGGATAGGACACACCGCAATCCATGCAGGCGAATTTTTCGGAATAGAGCGTTTCGTTGTCGCCTTTGAGGTCAGGTTGCTCGACCTTTACCAGGCCTTCGGCAAGCTTGAGCGCCGTTTCAATGGACTCTTGAAGCCGGCCACGCATGGGGTCGAAGCCCTTGGACCCGGGAGGTGCCGGCCGGATGATCAGGCGATCGACGTACACGTCGATGTCATGTTTCTTTTGCTTGTCGAGCGCGATGTCCTGACCAAGATCGAGTACTTCGCCGTCAATGCGTACCCGTGAAAAGCCCTTCTGGCGCATGGCAACGAGCTCTTTGCCATATTCGCCTTTTCTGCCGCGAATAATTGGCGCCATGATGTTCAGCTTGGTTCCCTCGGGCAGCTCAAGAATGCGATCGACGATTTGCTGTGCGGTTTGGCTCGAAATGGGTTTGCCACAAGAGTGGCAGAAAGGCTTGGCAACCCGAGCGAAAAGCAGGCGCATGTAATCGTAGACTTCGGTAACGGTGCCGACGGTTGAGCGGGGATTGTGGGAAGTCGTCTTCTGCTGAATTGAAATCGTGGGCGAAAGGCCATCGATACTTTCGACGTCGGGCTTATCGAGTGTTTGCGCGACTTTGCACGCACCACGGCTGCTTCTGGAGCTGTGGCAGACTTAACGGCTCGCTGCTTGGACTGCTTTGGTCGCGGTTTCGAAGGCATCTTCCACAATCTTTCGGATTTCGGCCAATTGCTTTTCCGTATTTGCTTCAAAGCGCATGACTACCACGGGCTGGGTGTTGGATGCACGCAAAAGTCCCCAAGCCACGTCGGTCTCGATACGTACACCGTCGACATCATTGGTCTTAAAGCGCTTGCCAAGGTCGTCGCGAACACGGCGCACCACCTCGAATTTGATTTCGTCGGCGCAGTCGACCCGGATTTCAGGCGTATTTACGCTCAGTGGCAGGTCGGCCAGCAATGAGGACAGCGTGTTTTTTGTCCGGCTCAAAATTTCGAGCAGACGGATGGAAGCGTAGATGGCGTCGTCATAGCCGTAATAGCGATCGGCAAAGAACATATGACCACTCATTTCGCCAGCCAGCTCTGCTTTCTCTTCTTTCATCTTGGCTTTGATGAGCGAGTGGCCGGTTTTCCACATGATCGGCCTGCCGCCGTGTTTGGCGATGTCCTGGTAAAGGCGGTGGCTGCTTTTTACCTCAGAAATAATAGTTGAGCCGGGTTTTCGCGAAAGAATCTCGCGCGCGAACAGCACCATGAGCTCATCGCCGAAAATCGGTCGGCCGTTTTCGTCCACCGCGCCGATGCGATCGGAGTCACCGTCATAGGCGATTCCCAGGTCGGCCTTGTGCTTGGCCACGGCTTTCTGTAAATCCACCAGGTTTTCCACGACCGTCGGGTCAGGATGGTGGTTAGGGAAGGTGCCATCGATATCGCAGAAAAGCGGAATCACCTCGCAGCCCAGCGCTGTAAGCAGCTTTGGCGCCACGACGCACGCGGTGGCGTTTCCGGCATCGACCACGACTTTGATTTTTCGTTCGATCTTGACCCGGCCCTTTAGATCGTTGATGTAAGCATCGGCTACGTCAGTTTTCGTTACCGAGCCTTTTCTTCCGGCAGGCGCTGGGGGCCTTGCCTTGAAGCTTTCGCAAAGGCGCAGCAGTTCCTGAATCTGCGTGCCATGAAGCGTCGAGTTTCCGAAGCAGATCTTAAAGCCGTTGTACTCGGACGGGTTATGGCTGCCCGTGATTGAGACGGCGCCATCGACATCGAGATGAAACGTGGAAAAATAAACAAGCGGAGTGGCAACCACGCCGATATCAATGACTTCAAAGCCCTCGGCCACCAGTGCGTCTATGAAGCGCGGAGCCAGGTGTTCGCCCGAGGGGCGCACGTCGTGGCCTACCGCAAAGCGATAGCTGGTTCTGCCCTTGCCCGGCTTCATGTGGTCTCGAAAATAATCGGCAACCGCGTGGGCCAGAATTCCAGCGAAGTCAGCGGTATAGTCGTCGCCATAAATTCCGCGAATATCGTATTCCCGAAAAATCTTCTTTTGAAAACTCATTTGGCTCTCCCCTGCGCCGAGCGACGGCGTGCGATATTGGCCGCAAGTTTTAAGGCGGCACAGAAACTTGCGGGGTCGGCTTTGTTCTGACCCGCGATGTCGTAGCCCACTCCGTGATCGACCGAAGTTCGAATGATCGGCAAGCCCAGGGTGACGTTTACCGTGTTTTCGAAATCCAGCAGCTTGATCGGGATGAGCCCTTGATCATGATACATGCAAACGATGGCATCGAAAGCTTTCGTGTGCCGCGTTCGCCACTGGGCAAAAAATCCATCGGGGGCAAAAGGCCCCTCTATCGTTACATTGGGAAAACGTGACCGAACTATTTCGATTGCGGGAGCAATCTTCGTTCGCTCCTCGTCGCCAAAAAGGCCGTTGTCGCTGGCGTGCGGATTGAGGCCGAGTACCGCGATTCGGGGCGCCTTGATTCCAAAGTCGCGCACCAGCCCTACAACGGTGTTTTCGGCACAGGTAACGATGCGCTCGGTTGTGATTCTGGCGGCTACATCGCGCAGAGCCTCGTGTGTGGTAACCAGGGTGGTCCGCATTTTGAGCCCCGACATCATCATGGTGACACTGGGTGCCCGGCACAGGTCGCGCAGCATTTCGGTGTGTCCATCGTAGTTGAAGCCCCCGCGATGGAGCTCGTTTTTATCGATGGGCCCGGTGGTGATGGCGGAAAACAAGCCCTTGAGCGCGCCTAGAGTAGCCAGCTCGATGTAACGCCCACAGCAGAAGGCGCCTCGTTTGGCGGCATCCAGATGGTTGGTGTGCGGAACGATGAAGTTCAGGTGATTGAGCTCAGGTCCGGGCCAAGCGGGCGTGGAGGCTTCATTTTCGGTCCAGATGTGCCATTTGCGCGGCAGAAGCGTCTTGAATGGCCGGTAAACCTCGGGGATTCCGAAGATGACAACGTCATGAGGCCGCAGCGAACGCGAAAGACGTTTGAGTCCCTTGGAAATCACCTCGGGCCCAATGCCTCTATGATCGCCGGTCGTAATGGCGACGGGAATGATCTTTCGCCGCGCCGGTGCTTTTCGCTTCATTCAATTGAGATGCACGTAAGCGGTATTGCGCGCGCGCTCAGCCCAGAGGAAAAGCTGCTTTTTGTATTCCTCTTTGGCCAGCTGCTCGCGTATCTGCTCTTTTTCGGCTTTAAGTTTTTCGGTTTCGGTGGAACGGGCGTCGAGCAGCTTGATGATCATGAAGCCGTTCGGGCCTTTCAGCACTTCGCTGATGTTTCCGATTTGCAATTTGTGAACGGCTGATCGCAAAGGCTCGGCAAGGGTTTCGGTGGAGAAGAACCCGATCTCGCCACCGTTTTGCGCCGAAGGGTCGTCTGAGACGCGCTTGGCGACTTCGGCAAAGGACTCGCCTTGTTTGAGCGCGCGCAGTGCGCTTTCAGCAGCGTCTTGAGCCGCCTCGGAGGTCTTGAAAGTTTTTGGGCTGATTACGATAAGCTGCAGCGAATATTCCAGCGGGACTTTGGAATTTTTGAGCGCGTTGTTGTAAAAGTAATTGCGAACGTCGTCGTCGCTGACGTTCACGCGGGTGCGAATTTCGCGGTCAAGCAGGTTGCGCTTGGCAAGGCCGACGCGCATGAGCTCGAAATATTCGTTGAACGTGAAGCCCTTGGTTTTGAGAAATTCGAGCAACTGAGCGCGATCAAGGTTGTTGGAGCGCTGCACGCCCTGAACTTCCTGCTCGACCTCGGCATCGGCGATTTTGAAAGTTTGAGTGATGAGCTTTTCCTGAATCAGAAAGTCGAGAATCTTATCTCGGCTGGCTTTGGTGCCCTCGAGCTCATCTGAAAAGCCAAACAACGGATCGAGCTCTTTGCGCAGCGTAATCGTGCGCTCGAAGCGTTCGATATCTGATAGCAAGATGACGTCGCCATTCACCACGCCCGAAATTTTGTCAATCAGGGTCGCGTGCGCGGGTGTGCCGCTCACTAGGGCCATCGTGGACAGGACGATGAAGCTGAAACCAGTCGAAAACTTCCGCATTCTCATAGGCGCAAACTAGCCCGGAATCATTCTTTCAACAAGTCGTAACGCACCGAGACTTTCGCCTTTTTCTTGAGATCGTCCATATAGGCGTCGAAGATCTTCGCCCGCTTTTCGTCGAAGATGATGCGCTTGTACTGGCCGCGATCGACGTCCTTGAACTCTTTGATGCCGGTGAGCTTGATGATGTGATAACCGAATTGGGAGCGGACGATCGGGCTGATGTTCCCGGCCTTTTTCAGCGCAACCGCGGCCGCGTAGTAAGCCGGATCGAGCTTGTCTTTGGTCTGATAGTCGATGTCACCGCCCGCCGCCGCCGCCACCCCTTCGGAGTAAGTGTGCGCAATTTCGGCAAAGGTGTGTTTTCCGCTCTTGAGCGAATCATTCAATAGGCCCTGGAGCTTCCGCATCTTTTCGAGAGCCACCTTTTCCTGGGCGGGGGTTGCGTCAAACCGAACCTGCACGAATACATGCGAGGTGCGAATCTCGGGGTTGTTTTTGTAATACTCCTCGATCTCCTCGTTGCTGATCTGAATAGTGTCGAACTGAGTGGCGAGCTTCTTATCGAGCAGCGAGTGGTAGAGAACCGTGTTGATGCGCTCGAGGACTTCGGGATCTTT
>JACQAW010000404.1 GCA_016194725.1 Deltaproteobacteria bacterium | reverse complement strand
GGAGTCGGTGAAAAAAGAGCTGCAAGGAAATCCGGTTCTGGCCAAGGAATGTCATTCGGTAAGTTGAGAACCTGCGACATTTCCAGTACAGGCTTTTGTTCCAGGGGGGCCATGCTTGCATGGCCCCTTTTGTTTCTATTGTGCTCGAGCAGTGTTTTCGCCCACGACCAGGTGGCCCTGCGCAAGATTGCCGACGGCCGTTACTGGCGCAGGCTTGTGCATTACAAAAAATCAATCACCGGCGCCAGCAAAGGCGAGGCCTCGAGCCCGTATTTCTATCTCAGCCCCGAAGGCAGGTTTGACCCGTACAAAGAGCTGGTGGCCACGCTCGAGTCTCTGGAGACGAATACGCAGGAAGTCGGACCCCACAGGCAGCATCCACAATGCGCGTTTCCCGAGCGCTTCCGATACTTGAAGAGTCAGCTGGCGCTCAAGTTCGAAAACGAAGAGGTGTGCAGCCGGTTTCTGGAGTGGAAAGCACGCTTCAACCCCAGCTCGGTAACTCTGGTGTTCGCGACGGCTTACCTGGGCAACTCGGCCACCATGTTTGGCCACACTTTTCTGCGCGTCGACTCCAAGCCACGCGCCGCAAGCCGGGTGAAGAGTGACCTGCTCGATTACGGGCTCAACTTCGGCGCGGGTACCGTGCGGGGCGGGGGCGCGATCAATGCGTTGCTGGGAATGACCGGCGGCCTGCCCGGATATTTCTCGATGATGCCGTATTTCGATAAGGTGCATGAGTACAGCGACACCGAGAGCCGCGACCTTTGGGAATACAAGCTGAGCCTGAGTGACGAGCAGATCTCGCGCATGCTGAGCCACGCCTGGGAGCTCGATGGAGTTGTCTTTCCTTACTATTTTTTTGACAAGAACTGCGCCTATCAGCTGCTGGCGCTGCTCGAGGTGGCCAGCCCCGACTGGCACCTGACCGACCAGTTTTTTTACTGGGTCATACCCAGCGATACGGTTCGGGCTTTGAAGCAGGTGCCGGGCGCAATTGCGGAAGTGCATCTGCGGCCTTCGCTATATCGTCAGCTCAAACAGAAAATCGAGGCGCTGGGCGGGCAGGAGCTGGCTGATTTCAAACGAAGCGCGGGCGGACAGCTCGCGCTTGACGGCGCTGAGTCGCCACTGGTGCTCGAAACCCTGGTGGACCACCACGAGTATGGATTGATGCACGCCGAAAAACAGCCCGGCGATGCTGACCGCGAGCGGCAGCGCCGGCTGCTTGTTGCGCGCGCCAAGCTGGAGGCGGCGTCGCCCGTTTTTCCCGCGATCGAAGCGGGTGACCGGCCCGATCTGGGCACGAGCAGCGAGAAGATTTCGTTTTATGGTGGCGTGAAAACCGGCGGCCAGACTTATGCCGGTCTTCGACTGCGCCCGGGATTTCATGACCTGCTCGATCTGGATGCGGGGTATCTGCCCTTTTCCGAGGTAGCTCTGTTGGCCGCCGATTTGCGATACTACGCCAGCGCGCGCCAGTTTCGGGTGTACGAGCTCCAAGCGGTCGCGCTCACGTCGCTTCCATCGGTAAACCTGGTAAATCATGGTCTGTCGTGGACAACTAACGATGGCCTTTATTCGCCCGGCGACCTGGATTGTAAAAATTGCGTCGCAGGCAGGCTTTCGGGCGGACTGGGTTATAGCGCCGAAGTTTTTCCCGGAAGCGAGAACGTGCTGGTTTCGGCGCTGTTCAAGGGTAACGTGGAGTACAGCGGCTGGTTTGCCGGAAATGTTCGCCTGGGGCCGTCCTTTTTGACGCAGGCGCTGGTCGACATCTCGGATTTCGGCAAAGGTGGTTTGAGCGGCGAGGTGTTTTACTATCCCACGCAGCCGCGGCAAACGCGCGTCTTCGAAAAGTTTGCGGCGCAGCTTTCGCTGAATCCACTTGTTTCTTTCAGCAATAATATCGAGCTGCGGGCAGCGGCTGCCTATTACTTTAGGTCGCAAGGCAATGCCCTGGATCTCACGGGCTCACTTAGTTTTTTTCTTTAAGTCCGGTGAGCTTTTCGCTGATCGCCCAAAGCTTGTTGGCGGCAGACTTCGAGCGCGACTTGCGCGAGGACTTCACGGCCTTGCGTTTGTAGAAATACTTTCCGCTTACGCCCTCGACGTCGGGCGAGGTGGCCAGGTAAACGGCCGTGTCGGCGCCCTGTTCGATGGTGACCATGAGCGGGCGTATCAGCTTGCCCAGCCAGTGAAAGCTTCCCGCTTTGGGGTTGGCAAAATTGGAGTCCACCATACCCGGGTGCAGGCAGTTCGCGGTAACGCCCGAGCCTTTCAGTCGCTCGGCCAGCTCGCAGGTGAAGATGATGTTGGCCAGCTTGGACTGGCTGTAAGCTTTGAAGCCCAGATAAAAACGCTCGCCTTGAAGATCACCAAAGTCCATCCAGCCAAACGAATGCGCGCCCGAGGCCACGTTCACGATGCGGGCGGGGTGGCTGGCTTTGAGTACCTCGAGTAAAAGATTGGTGAGTAGAAAAGGGCCCAGGTGGTTTACGCCAAACGTGGTCTCGAAGCCGTCGTGGGTCGTGGTTCGCTTCGCCAGCATGGCACCGGCGTTGTTCACCAGAACGTCGAGCCGGTTGTGTTTTTTCTTGAACTCGGCCGCGAAATCGCGAATCGATTGCAGCCGGCCCAGGTCAAGCAGCATGAGCTCGAGCTTTCGGCTTCCGGTATTCGCGCGAATGGTTTCCAAGGCCGCCTGGCCTCGTTGCGTGTCGCGGCAGGCCAGCACCACACGCGCGCCGTTTTTTGCCAGCGCCATAGCCGTTGCCAGGCCCACTCCCGAATTCGCACCCGTGATTAGACAGAGTTTTTCCATAGCATGGTTTTAGCGCGCCCGTGGCGGTCTTGCAATCGGGCTTGCAAACGTGACTCGCTGCGCGCTAAGGTCGGGGTCATGTACTGCGAAATCACCCAGGGAATCCAGATCGAAGTCACGCCGGAGTACCTTGCCGAAGAGTCGTCGCCCGAGGCCGCGCAGTATGTTTTCGCTTATCACATCAAGATCACCAACATGGGTCAGACTGAAGTGCAGCTGCTGAGCCGCCACTGGATCATTACCGATGGCAAGGGGCTGGTACACGAGGTCAAAGGCCCCGGAGTCGTGGGTGAGCAGCCCCGTCTGAAGCCTGGCGAGTCGCATGCTTATACCAGCTTCTGCCCGCTCACCACGCCCACGGGCAATATGCGGGGAAGCTTTCAGATGACCAACGACCGCGGCGCAATGTTCGATGCCCGCATTCCGCTGTTTTTTCTGCGCGACACGCGGGCGATGCACTAGGCAAGAAGGCAGCACACTGCAGATGCAGACCGGAGGCTCCTGGCTCCGCTCTGTACCCTTTTCCATGGTGTTGCCCCTTGGCTTGGGGAAATGCTAGTTGCCCACGACTACGTATTGCAGAACCTGCTCCAAAGTTTTGCGCGAGATATGAAAAAAACCCTCGTCGCCCAGCTCTTCGCCCCAGCTGTTTTGTATCTTCAGCGCCGTGATTTCGCCTTTGGAGTCGAGCTTCGCGCCCACGACCGCTACCGCGTGCAGGCCGCTGCTTTTCACTTTTTTTGCCGTGGCGGGATTTGTGTCCAGATTCAGCAAACCATTTTGGATCGAAAACCATTCCTCGGGCCAGCGAATCGAGGCGTAAACCGCTTTGCCGTCCGCAATGCTTTGCTTGACCTGCGTCAGCACGTCTTTGAGCGAGTGGTGAAGGCCAAGCGGGTCGGGTACGCCTTTTTCTTTGAGGAAAAGAGTTTTGAACGAGTGGTTCGGAATAAAGGCCGTGCTGAAAGTCTTCGGGGTAAAGCGCTTTCCGGCGATTCGAAAATTTGCGGGCAGCGGCGCCAGCTCTTTGCTTAGCGCGGCATCAAGCTCTTTCGACAGTCGTTCGTACTCGGCGTTCGTAAGCGTTTTTTTGGCGGCGTAGCTTTTGGTTACCGCGTAAAGCGCCTCGCCGATTTTTGCCCAGTCTGCGTCCGGTGCCGTGAACTCGCTCTTGGGTACCATGCCGTATTCGCGAATCAGCCATTCCACATGCGAAAACGTGCGGCCGGCAAGCGCTGGGACGGCATTCGTGCGGTTCATCACGCCACCTAGGGCCTGGTTTTTCAGCTCCATGGCGGCCAGATAATCTTCAGACATCGCCACTTTCACGCCCGACTGGGCGTGCACCGAGTGCTCGACCATAGTGAGCCCGGCCGAAATCCAGCAGGTGCCGCCGCATTGGTCGCGAATGGGCCCGATAAGCGGAAGCTCCAGGTCGTAGTCGGGCTCGGTAAGCAGGCGCCCACAGGTGCTGGCCGCGACTTGTGCGGGCAGTGGCAAGGCTAACGCCAGCAGCGCGAACAGACTGGCGATGAGAGGGCATTTTTTGCCCGGCGGCACACAGACCATGTCCATCTTTTCGGAAACTCGGGGTCATCGCGATAGTGCGCTGGTGAGCGCGCTCTGGATTTACTTTGAGCTTGGCAGCGATGCCGAGGCAGCCGGTGCCGCTGGAGCAGCCTGAGCGGCTGGTAGCGCCTGCGCAACTGGAGCCACCTGTGCAGCCGGAGCCGCCTGCACAACCTGCTTGGCGGCATCAAGATTGGCCACCGCGCGGTCGCCCATGTTGTTGGCCGACGTAACGCCGTTGGTGATCTGGCCTGCCAGCACGGTGGTCGGCGCCGCAGGATTGACGTACGAGACCACCATGCAATTCACCTCAAGCGAGGTAATCCGACGCAGAAAATTCTGGTCATCTTGAATGATTTCGTCGACCGGCAGGCGAAAGCTCGCACCCTGGCTGGCTACCGCGGTTGCCGTCTTGTTCTGCGAAAATACCACCTGGCCCGCCGGGGTTTGCTTCGAGATGACGATGTGAATCGTGGCGTTGCTGGGCGTGCCCGAAAAATCCACGGCCGCCTGAATGCCGGCATCGTTCGAGAACAGCAAGGTGCTGCCCTTGCCATCGCCAAGCAGGAAGCCCTCGAGCGGGTAGCCATAGGGGCCCGAGGACGGGCCCAGGTGCTCGATGAAGTTATTGTGCAGATTTTTGGAATACGAGCTCACTGCCGCATCAAAGGTGCAGGCCACTTGGCCCAGCGCATTGCCCGGAATCACCGGATTTGCCATTGCGGAACCGGGAACGAGCGCGAGGACAAGCAAGAAGGTTTTGGCGAGTTTCATAAAGCCCCCTGAGATAACCCACTAAGCCTTTAGAGCTGCAAGCAGGTTGCCATTCAGCAGCACGTGATTTCAGGAATTTAGCCGGCCAGGAGTGTCTGAGAACTGTGCGGTCGTCAAAAACGTAGGCGGTATTTTGTGGTGGTGCTGAAAAACCAGCGCTGGGCAGTAAGTCGCGCTTAAATTCAGGCAGTTTTTGCGCACCTGACGACCTGGGTTACAATGATGGGACCTGGGGGAATCGTATGTCGCATGGGGAAGGTCGTATTTTTTTTTGGGGAGCGGCATTGCTGCTCCTGTCGACGGCAGCGCAGGCCGAACGTCATGGCTGTCCGCACCTCGACAAGTACATGGGGCATCTGCGCAGCGGCGGGGTCCCCTTTAAAGTATATCTTCTGAAAGTCACCGGCCTTGAGGATCCGGCGATTCCCAAACGCGCGCGTGCGCGGTTTGCCAGGAATTTGATGGCGGAATGGCAAAAGAAGGACGGTTTTTTCACCGACGTGAACCAGGAGGCCTGCAGCTCCATCTCATTTACTTTTCCCGAGGCCAGAAAATATCACATCAAGTCCTCGACGGTAAGCTCGCTGGTGCTTGAGGGCGTCGACCGCAAGGCGGGCGAGCATGGCAGCGTGCACCTGTCGAGCGAGAAGCTCGACAGCGGCAACGTGCTGCTCGATCTGACCTTCAGCTTCAAGTTCGTCGATGGGTGCCCGGACGGCGGCAGCGTGGTCAAAACGGTCACGGTTCTGGCGCAGGTGGCCTGGGGCACCGTGGACGAAGGCAGCAGCTCTGAGGCCACGTCGAGCGCCACTAATTCGCAGCTCGTGAATTATGCTCGCGAGTGGGAAGAGTCGGCTGGTTGCGAAAAGCACGAAGCCGACAAACGCGAGGGGAAACTCGAAAGCAAACCTGGCGTGCGCGACCGCCCCGAGCCCGGCGACGGCGGCAAGCACGGCGGCGATGCGCGCAAAGAGCACGCCGATTGAATGGTCAGGCCAGGCGCTTTTGCGGCGGCACCGCACGGTATGAGATAAAGATGCTCAGCACCAGCAGCCCAAGCAGGATGAGCGAGGAATAAGCGGTTCCCAGGTCGAGGCCGCCTTTTTCGCGCGTCTTGGTCAGCACGTCGCCAAACGTGGCCCCGAACGGACGAGTCAGTACGAAGGCGAGCCAGAACAGCAAAATTTTCGGCAGGCGGGTAAAGGTCGCGGCAACTAGGATGACGGCAAGCAGGCCGGTGATGAGCAGCCAGCTGCCAAAAAAACCCAGTCCGGAGTCGTCGGCCAGAAAATCGCCCAGCGCGGTTCCCAGGGTGTTGGATACGAGTATCGTGAGCCAGTAAAAAATTTCGGCCTTGCGCGTGCGAATATCGCTTACCCTCACGTTGCCCACTGTCACGCGCCAAAGGGCGAGCAGGAAGAGCAGCACGCTGACTAAAATGGCGGCGCCCTTGGTGTAGCCCAGGTGCAGGGTGCGGTCCATATAGTCCGACATGGTCGTGCCCGCGGTGCTGGTGGCCACGATGACCGTCCAGTACAGATACGGGTAATGTTTTTTTACGGCCAGCTGCGTGCCGGCCGCTACGACGAACAGCGAGAAGAATACCAGCGTGCTGGCCAGGTAGCCCACGTTCATGGTCATCGACAGCCAGTCGCCCCCGGTTTCGCCTAAAGTCGTGGCCGTGATTTTCATGATCCAGAATGCGACTGTGATCTGGGGCAGCTTGTCGATCATCTGATTAATATGATTAGGCCGCCCCGGCCGATTCACAAGCCCATTCCGCCGAGGAGACCGGCGGGCCCCGCGATCAGATGGCGTGCTGAAAATCCTGCAGACAATGCGGCAATAATTAAGAGTCACACACAATGTTCTGAATACTTGAGTATTTCGCTTTATCGCATTAAAATCGGGAAAAGGTGGGCCAGATGAAAACACAAGACCTCACGAAGGATTGCAGGCGGGCGCTTATTATCGAAGACGACCATTCGCTCAGCATGGCGAGTGCCTGGAAATGGTCACCGCGCTTCTGGGTAAACCGGTGATTCCATCATGAACAAGCCACGCCCGAACAATCTCAGCAATAAACTCAGCCTTGTCGGCGCCCAGGTTCAATCGGTTTCCAAGCCAAACGGGGCCATGCGGCCCGCATTGCTGTCCGAAAAGGAACAGATGCGCGTTTTTCTGCAAACCATAAAATCAGTGCGGCAAGGCAACTTCGCCGCGCGCATGCCCACGACGGGCGAGGGATTTTATAGCGATGCCGGAGAAATATTAAATGAGATATTCGAGCTCTACGAGACGATGACGACCGAGTTCGTCCGGGTTGGCAAAATCGTGGGTGAAGAAGGCGACATGACCGAACGTGTTTCGATGGGCTCGGTCAACAAAGGCGCGTGGGCCACGAGCGTGAATTCGATCAACTCACTTATCGGAAACCTGGTGCAGCCCACCAGTGAGGCCGCGCGCGTGATTACGGCGGTGGCCAAAGGCGACCTGTCCCAGAAAATGGTGCTCGATATCTCGGGGCGGCCGCTGAAAGGCGAGTTTTCGCGAATCGGCACCACGGTGAACACAATGGTGGACCAGCTGAACTCGTTTGCCTCAGAAGTTACGCGTGTGGCGAAAGAGGTGGGTACCGAAGGAAAACTCGGTGGCCAGGCCGACGTCAAAGGCGCCTCGGGTATTTGGAAAGACCTGACCGACAACGTGAACAGCCTTGCCGGCAACCTCACGGCCCAGGTGCGTAACATCGCCAAAGTGACTACCGCGGTGGCCAAGGGCGACCTTTCCCAGAAAATCACGGTTGACGTCAAAGGCGAAGTTTACGAGCTCAAAACCACGATCAACGTCATGGTCGACCAGCTCTCGTCATTCGCGGCCGAGGTGACTCGAGTGGCGAAAGAGGTCGGGACAGAGGGAAGACTGGGCGGCCAGGCCGACGTGAAAGGCGTGTCGGGTACCTGGAAAGATTTAACAGATAATGTGAACGGCCTGGCCAACAACCTCACCGCTCAGGTGCGTAACATCGCCAAGGTGACCACCGCGGTGGCCACCGGCGACTTGTCCCAGAAAATCACGGTCGATGCGCGCGGCGAGATTTTGGAATTGAAAAACACGATCAACACGATGGTGGACACGCTCCGGTCGTTTGCCGCCGAGGTGACTCGTGTGGCGAAAGAGGTGGGTACCGAGGGCAAACTGGGCGGCCAGGCCGACGTGAAAGGCGTGTCGGGTACGTGGAAGGATTTGACTGACAACGTGAACGGCCTTGCCGGCAACCTCACCGCTCAGGTGCGCAACATCGCCAAGGTGACCACCGCGGTTGCCAACGGCGATTTGTCACAGAAAATCACAGTCAGCGCGGCAGGCGAAATTCTGGAACTGAAAGACACGATGAACACGATGGTGGACACGCTAAGATCCTTTTCGATCGAAGTCACGCGTGTGGCGAAGGAAGTGGGTACCGAGGGAAAACTCGGTGGCCAGGCCGTCGTGAAAGACGTTTCGGGAACGTGGAAGGATTTGACTGACAACGTGAACGGCCTTGCCGGCAACCTCACCGCTCAGGTGCGTAACATCGCCAAGGTGACCACCGCCGTTGCCAAGGGCGACTTGTCGCAGAAAATCACGGTCGATGCCAAAGGCGAGATCTTTGAGCTGAAAAACACGATCAACATCATGGTTGACCAGCTCAACTCGTTTGCGGCCGAGGTGACTCGTGTGGCGAAGGAGGTGGGTACGGAAGGAAAACTGGGTGGCCAGGCCGACGTGAAAGGCGTGTCGGGTACGTGGAAAGACCTGACCGACAACGTGAATGGCCTTGCCGGCAACCTCACCGCTCAGGTGCGTAATATCGCGAAGGTGACCACCGGTGTCGCTAAAGGCGACCTGACCCAGAAAATCACGGTCGATGCCAAGGGCGAGATACTCGAGCTCAAGAACACGATCAACATCATGGTCGACCAGCTCTCTTCTTTCGCTTCCGAGGTCACGCGTGTGGCGAAAGAGGTGGGTACTGAAGGAAAACTTGGCGGTCAGGCCGATGTGAAAGGTGTGGCCGGTACGTGGAAAGACCTGACCGACAACGTGAACTCGATGGCCTCGAACCTTACCGTCCAGCTGCGTGACGTGTCCAAGGTCGCTATCGCGATCGCCAACGGCGACCTGGGCCAGAAGATCACGGTGGACGTGAAAGGCGAGATCCTCCAGATGAAAGAGGTGATCAACAAGATGGTCGATCAGCTTTCATCTTTCGCCTCGGAAGTGACCCGCGTGGCGAAAGAGGTGGGCACGGAAGGAAAACTTGGAGGTCAGGCCGACGTGAAAGGCGTGTCGGGTACTTGGAAAGACCTTACCGGCAACGTGAACGGCTTGGCGGCGAACCTTACCGCTCAGGTGCGTAACATCGCAAAGGTGACGACCGCCGTTGCCAAGGGCGACCTTTCGCAGAAAATTACGGTCGATGCCAAAGGCGAAATAATAGAGTTGAAGAACACGATCAACGTCATGGTGGACCAGCTCAACTCGTTTGCGGCTGAGGTGACGCGTGTGGCGAAAGAGGTGG
>JACQAW010000412.1 GCA_016194725.1 Deltaproteobacteria bacterium | reverse complement strand
GGTTCCGATCGCCTTTGACTGGTGGGTCGAAAACGCGCTCGACGTGGCCCATGTGCCTCAGGTTCATCGCTCAACGTACGGCGGGCAGCAGTCGGTGGTGCCCAGCTACGCGGTCGTGCGCCAGGCCGACGACCTTGGTTTTCAAGCCAGTACCGTGACCACCCAACGCCATTCGCTGCTAGCGCGCCTGCTGCACCGTTCGGCTGCGCATTTTGACATGCGCACGCGGGTAAAATTTTTCATGCCGGGCAGCGTGATCTTTGACATCGACCTGGGAAAGGGCAAACGCCAGGTGCTGTTGTTTCTGTCCACGCCCGAAGACGGCCGCAGCACGCGCATCTGGATCACCGTGCTGCGCAATTATCTCATGATTCCCGGCGGCGATTTGGTGGGCAGGCATTTTCTGCGTATGGTGGTGCGCGAAGACGTCAAAGCCGCGCGGGCCGCGCTGTCACAGGTAAGCCTGTCCATGAAGCAACGCTTCAATGCCGCGGCCGACGAACCCTCGCTGGAATTTTTGCGACTGCTTCAGCTGTGGCGCCAGCGCGAAAGCTCGCATGATTGAGCTGACAAACACAGAAGCAGTCCGGCGCGGCGTGTATTACTTCTCGGGTGGCACCACCTGCCCGTGGGCCGAAATGGGCACGCGTGATGCGAAGTTGAGCAACCGCCTGGCGCTCGACGACGACCAATCCCAGGTTACCTATGACCCGGCAACAAAAACAGTTCGGCTGCGTAACACCCACGTGTACGCGCGTAAGCAGCTCGTCGGGGATATTCTTTTGCTGGGAACCGGCCAAACTCAGGCCGGCGAAACCGTTCCCCTGGCCTTTCACACCCGGTTTGAAAAAAAAGGCACGCGCTTTGATGCCCGTCCACACCTGCATCCCAGCGTACACGCCAAGCTCATCACGGCGACGTGCGAGCCCGTCACGGTCGTACTCGACAACGGAAAAACCGAGCTTGTGGCACTGGACCAGGCACGCCTGCTCAAGGCATGGAAGTATCCACCGCTGGCCTCGCGCCTGGGCCGCGCGCTAATCGAGGTACGTGACCTGCGCGAGGGCGGAAACTCCGAACCCCTGGTCGATCTGCGAGTCAGCCTGGGCCTGGGCCGCTTGAGCAAACACGCCGTTCGCATTCAGCTCTTTGGCCCGCGAGGCTGCACCTTGTTTGGAGCCGGCACCTGGGAGCTGCGACTTGAAGCGCTGATGAACCTGCCCTCGGCGCGTGAGCACGTCAGGCGGGCCCTTTTTCTGCTGGGCCTTGAGCAGGGGCCGCTGGTTTCGAAGCTGGCTGACCGTGGCCTGAAAAAAGGCGAAGTTCTCGCGTTTCGCCTGGCGCAGGACGCGGGTGAAATCCGAATCGGAACCGAGTCACAGCCTGTGAGTCAATCCGCGGATGTCGCGCGCGCCTATCTGGAGTTCGATTTCGTGGGTGCGGTTCTTGGCCAGCAGCTACGCACTCAGCTGACGCGGCCAGCGGAACGCGCAAAGCCCCTGGCCCTATGACGCGGCAACGTTGGACATCGCTGCTCGTCTTTGCCATCACGCTGGCAGCGGGAGTATATTTTTTCTCGCGTTTTGCCGGCAGCTGGTCGCAGCTTGTCGGCTTTGCCGGCCGGGTCACCCCGCCGCAGTGGCTGGCGATCGCCGCGGGCGCTCTTACATTTTACTTTTGCGATTATCTGCGATTTTACTGCCTGCTGCGCATCTTCGGCATTCGCCTGGGTGTTTGGCCCGGAATAAAGCTCACCTGCATCACCTATCTGGTGGCTGACCTGACACCCAACTCCGAGCTGCACTTTCCCTTTGTCGTTTTTTTGCTCGCGCGCGAAGGCGTGCCGGTGCCCGTGGCGGCGGCAGTGTCGCTGACCAAGAGCCTGGCCATGATGCTTTGGGTGTGCGCTCTCAGCTATCTTTCTTTGCAGCTCAACCCCGATGTCGCGCTGCCCGCAGCCGTTGCGCGCCACCTTCCTTTGTACCTCACGCCCCTGTTCTCGATGGCTACGGTTTTGGCTTTGGTCATCGTTGCCCCGAATCGGGCACGCGGCCTGTGCGCGCGGGTTCTAGCACACCCGAAGCTTGCGGGCTGGCTGCGCAAAATCGTCGCGGGCCTTGACCGCACGGCTTCGGCGCTGGCCACCGTTGGCCGCTCGCGCCACCCCATGCACCTGCTCTGCCACCTGGCCACGCTGGTGGCGGTGGCGGCGTACGTGAGCGTGGGTTATGTGCTTTGCCGGTCTTTGCAGCCAGACGTTTCGCTGGGGCGCGCGATCTCCGCATTCACGAGCGGCCTGTTCCTGGGATACACCTCGCCGGTCCCGGGCTCGATTGGAATCGGCGAAGGCATCGAGAGCTATCTGCTCGACCCCGCCATGCAGCCTGGCTCGATGGCCGTGGCCGTTCTGCACCGAATGGCGTGCTGGTATTCGATCTGGCTGCGCGGGAATATGGCTGGAAAGTTTTCGCGCGCGCCAAGGCCCAGGCCAGCACGCCAGACCGTTGACTCAATATGGACAGGCTGCCTGAATCGAGCTTAAATTAAACTTATGGGATGGTGGACGTTTCTCAAGGGGCTTTGGCTTTTTCTAAAAGTGGCAATCGACCCCACCAATACGCGCGCAGCAACCGACGGCACGGTTTACGTCAACGTGCCCGTGCTGCCGCTTATTCGCCGCCGTTTCGAGCGCGACGCCACGGGACGCCGGCTTTTAGCCGAGCGCCCGCGCCTGGACCGTCCCACCATCGATTTTTCGGCGCTGGCCGCATTGCCCACCGGCACGTTGGGTCGCGCATTCGCCGACTTTTATACCGACCGCGGCCTGGACCCCGATGCATTGCAAGATCTGCCACCCGGCGTTCATGGCGACGAGGCGTATGTAGCGCTGCGCCTGCGCCAGTCGCATGACCTGTGGCATATCGTCACCGGTATCGGCACAGATTTGACGGGCGAAATCGAGCTGCAGGCCTTTACCTTCGGCCAGCTGCGCACGCCAAGCTCGCTGCTGCTGGGCTTCGGCGGCGCCTTGCAAAGAAACGGAAAATATCCCGGGCTTTTTTTCCGTGCTCTGCACGCTTATCGCCGCGGAAGACGCGCAGCCTTTTTCGCGACAGTGGCCTGGGAAGACCTTTTCACGTTCCCGCTTGCCGAAGTGCAGGTCAAACTGCTGGTCCAGGGCGAAGAATAAGCCATTTAAACGCACCCGGTTCACTCATACACGAGATATTACTCGCCCCCCTGCCATCACAATAGGTGAACGAAGAAGGGGCCGAAGCTTCCGCCGCCGCCTTGGTCGAGATGGGTTCGATCAGCATGCCACCCGCCAACTGAAAGAGTTGTCAGTCAAGGTTGATCGAACTATTGACGCAATGAGTTATTTATTGTAAGGTTCAGCTCCTATGAAAAAGGCGACGTTACTGGTGGTTGGCTTGTTGTTGTCGGCGGTGCTTTTCGGGGCGGCCAATTGCGGTCCAGGGGGCGATAGCCTGTATAAGATTCGCATCCTCGCCGTACTTACCTCAGACGACGATGGCACTCATGCCGTCTACCAGGGTTACCAGCGAGCGCAGCTCATCAGCGGCGTTCAGCAATGGATTGCCAACGCCAACGTGCTCTACGGCGCATCTGCCAACATTCAATTCGAGTTCGAGCCCGCCAAAGACGTTCGTGACGAGAACAACACGGCGCTCAACACGCTGGCGGCCGATGCCGGACAGCTCTTCGAAGGCAATAGGTGCAATCAGCTGTGCACCCAACGCGACAGCAACGGCGCCTGTACCCAGGCCAAGAACTGTCTCACGCGAAACGCCGACAGCACCTGCCAGAACGCGATTTTCTTTGGCGTCAGCGCCGAGGCGCAATGCGATTTGCAGTACAAGAGCCAGTATGCAGCAGCCGATGCCTATGCCAACGCCAACCCAGATCATGCCGTCGTATTTTTCCGCTGGGGACCCTCGCTGGCGGGCAAGACCGGCCAGGGTTTCTCGTTTCCGGTTTTCGACCACAAGTTCGTCGCGATGCCGGATTATTGGTCGTCGTGGGGACGCGTTTATAGATACGACTGGGAATTGCGGCAGGAAACGCTCGTCAGCTGTAACCAGCGGCCGTTCGGAACCATGCGCTGCGTGGGCACCGACGGCTGGGTTTACGTGCAGTCGCGCGTGCTGATGTCGCATGAGCTGGGCCACTATATCGGTCTTTCGCACACTTTTGCGGGCAGCTACTGGGATTCAAGCCAAAAAATGTGGATCCCGCTCGATAGCCGCGGCGCGATTGCCGACGCGGTCGTGGCATCGGGCGGTGACCCGCATGTATTCAACGGCGACCGGCTGCTCGACACTCCCGACGATGCCGGAATGGCGATCTGGGGCAATTCCAAGGACACTGGCGACTACGACGAATGCACCGACTCCAATATCAATCTGACCGGCACGACGCCCGGTAATGCAACCTACAACTTTCAGCTCCAGCCCGACGGGTACGTGCTCGATGAGACCGGCGTTTCGCCGGCTCCAGGGCAGGGTGGCCCTTCGTACTCTCTGGTGCTGCACCCGGACAGGCACAACATCATGAGCTACTATGGTTGCGGCGAGAAACCGGTAACCCAAGGCGTAGTGCCCGACATCGCGACGATCGGCGACTTCAGCGGTTCCCAAATCGGCCTGATGCGCATGGCTTTACGCAACGAAAGAATCCAGGTTCTGTGCGGCAACACCGACAACTCGGCGATTCCCGAATGCGCCACCGGAACACCTGCTACGACGCCCACGCCAGTCGTGGCGCCCGGGGCAACCAACTATCGCCCCGCTTCCTCGCTTGGCTGCGACGTGCTCTGACGAAGACACCCGCCAAACAAAAACGATCTTTCCGATCAGCTCGGGATTTCGATGTCTTGTCAGTTCGCTTTTGGGTATGGGCCTTAGGCTGGGTGGAGCCGCGACTCGGGCCCTTGCTCAAAAAAAAGCCCGTCTGACAAACCAGTAAAAACCCACGGCGGCAATCGTGCCGGCGCTGCTTTTTTTTCCCCAACGGTTAAAAAAGGCCAGACGGCCCAGGTAATTCAATAAGGGCCAGAGCGCCAGGACGATCACGATCTGGCCAAGCTCGACACCCAGGTTGAAGCCAAAAAGCGCGGGCAGCATCCGGTCACCCGCAATTTGCAGCTCGGTCAGGGCCGCGGCGAAACCGAAGCCATGAATCAGCCCGAAAGTCGTCGCCAAAAGCCAGCGGCGGCTGGGCTTGGGCACGGCCAGGTCTTCGATCGCGACATAGACGATCGAAAGCGCGATGAGCGACTCGATTATTCGCGAAGGCAATCGCACCCAGCCCAGCAACGCGAGCGCCAAAGTGAGCGAGTGGCCGGCGGTGAAGCCGGTGACGGTTTTCGCTGTTTCGAAAATGCCGGTGCCGGCCAGAAGCAGCGCAAGCAGAAAAAGAATATGGTCGATACCATCGGGCAGCTGAAACCCCTGGGTGCTGAACCACTGATTCGGCGCCGCTCCGATGTGCTGAATTCCCATGCCCACATATCCCGTGAATCCCGTGTTGCCGACCTGGGCGCTTTTGGGCCAGCTCAGCGCGAGAAGCAGAGTCTCCTGGCCATGCTCGAAGATCAGCTCCTGTATTCGCTCCCGGGCTGTATGAGCCAGCACCAGCATCTGAAAACTGTTTGGCACCCGCTGCATCATCGCAGGTGACCATCGCAGTTCGCCGCTGCCGCCCGGACAATGCGCGGTGGCTTCGATGCGAACCCGGTTTTTCATGAGCTGCGCGCCCGATGATACCCAGCTGCAGGGTGCGTCGCCCGCAACGAGGGGACCGCTGGCCAGCGTTGCCTCGAAGAACTTTCCCGAAGGCGCGAGCTGGCGCGCCACCTGCTCGCTCAGATCAAGCACCCATACCAGCTTATCGGCCGCCACGGTAATTTGCAGCGAAGACATGTCAAGCGGATGGGCGCTTGCCGGTGGGGTTTGCCAAACCGCCAACAGCAACGAGCTCAGCAGCAGCGGTGAAATGGCGTTACCACTTTCCGCAGAGTGCGACTGGCTGCACTTCGGCTCTGCCGGCAGCAGGCGAGCCGGCGCCATGGTGTAAAACGTAAAGATTATTGTACAGCACCTCACGTGCGGTGCCCTTGCCCAGCTTCAGCACGAACGCGACTGTGGGTTTCCTGGGCGTGAGCTGAATGGTTTCCTCGGGCACCGGAGTTTCGTAGACCACCTCGCGATCGCCGGCCTGAAACGCTTCGCGTGCCGAACCGGGAACGTAAAGAGGAAAGGGCCCCGGGCCCAGCAGGCTGAACTGCACTTTGACCTTGTTTTCGCTCAGAGCGGTGACCGAGAAGGCAACGGCCGCGATGGGTTTCATGCGCGACAGAAAGTTGAATCGAAGATCGTCGAACCGATCGAGCTTCGGCCCCGCCTGCACCATTTGAGTTGAGTTCGCGGTCTGATCGACCTGCGCGGTAATACGTTGCGTGATATCCCGGTGCGGCTGCGACGATGACTGCGTGCGCAGAAAGTTGCGCTGCTCCACGATAGCGTCGTTGGCTGCTTCGAGCAGCGACTCCAGCTCCGCCTGGCTGAGCTCGGTACCAAAAGTACCGCCGTCTTTGCCGCACCTGCCTTCGCGCGCTGGTGTAGTGAAGTTGGTCTGGCCATTGGGAAGCGCGATAAAGCTTTGGGTTGCGGGAAGGCCCCGGCTGTCGCGGCCCTGCTGGCTCCAGATGACCCGTATCGACTTTTGCGGCGCGGCCTGTGCGCCAAGCAGAAGGCCAGCGACTGCCGCGGCAGCGGCGAGATTCATCGGCGACATTTCCTGGGCTCCAGTATTTTTTCGAGATGGCGTGGGTAAAGCTTGCTGTAGATATTGCTCGAGTTCATCAGGGAATCCGACTCACCCACGATCGCCAGCGGATAAAAGCGGTCAGTATACTCGTCGGGCACGCCAAGCAG
>JACQAW010000411.1 GCA_016194725.1 Deltaproteobacteria bacterium | reverse complement strand
TGGGGCCGTCTTCATTGGCCTTGGCGGCCTTGGCCACAGGTTTTGACTCTACAGGCGCCGCTGCAGCCTTGTGTTTTTTCCTTGCCGTCGCGGTCTGAGCCATCGCGGCGGGCGCCAGCGCTACCGCAAGCAGGATGATCGTGAAAAGTTTCATGTTAAAGTCCCCCCATTGGAATGATGTGTACCCTGAAATTTTAAGTGCGGTCGTCGCGCAATTCAAGGTCAGAAGTAGAAATTCAGCGTGACCTTCGCCTCGCGATAATTCACGGGACTTATCAGCGAAAGTGCGGTGCGAATTTCCCAGTTTCGGCTCAGCGCCAGTGACTGGTTCCATTCCAGAAGCGCGTGGAACTTGCGGCGATCGGGCTGAAGCAGGTCGCTCGCCAGATTTGCGGCCAGCTGCAGCTTGTAGTCGGGATGAGGAATCATTAATAACGCGGCCTGCAGCTGGGGGCCCCAGCGAAAGCCCTTACGCACGGCCCCGCCCGCCTCGAAATCCAGCACCGCCAGCGCATAGGCAATGGCGTCCGGCGTGAACAGCTCCACCGTCGCGCCCAGCCCCGCCTGCGCGCGGCCCAGGTGGCAGGTGGTGCAGTCCAGATCCTTGGGCGAATAATAGTCCAGGTTGAACTTCCACGAGAGCCCCTTCTCAAGAAAGGTCATCGGAAACAGCGAGGTGATGCCCAGGCCCTGAACCTGCTCGATGTTCCAAACTCCGTTGCCGGGCAGGAACCTTAACGTGGCCCCTGGAAAATCGATCTGCGAAAACGGCAGGTAGCCCAGGTCTTTATTGAGCAGGTCATGAAAGGCAAATTTGAAATTCAGGTCCTGAAAAAAAGTCGAATTCTGGACGCCGCTTGAGGTGCCGAGGCGGTAGGGATCGTGGCCCAAATCAGGGCGGGTGGAAGCCCAGTTTCCGTTGCGGTTTCCGTTCGGGTTGCTGTTGCCGTCATCAGTACTGGTTCGGTTTCCGTTACCGGAACCCGAACTGAAACCGAAACCGCCACCGTTGTCTTCATTCCCCAGCTCACTGCGACGCAGTAATGTCGCTTGCAGCAGCGGAGCATTCCTCTCGTTTGCCAGACCATCACCCTTTTGTTTTTCGTAATACAGGTAGGAGGCCACGCTTTCCAGCACCGCAGGCTGGCCTACGGAAGCCGGCGGCGTGTGGCCGCGAATCACTTTGAAAAAAAGCTCGCGCTGGCTACCCGTCAGACTTCCCAGACGCTGATACATTTTCTTGCGCAGGCTGGGCCGAAACTTCACGCCGGTTACCGCGCCCGGAATCTGAGTTACCGCTTTTACCGTTTCGCCCGGAATCACGTAGATCGCGAAATCGGTGAGCTGCCAGTCGGGCTTGGCCACCTCGAGCAGCGAGAGCAGCACGTACGCGCAGTTTTCATCGAAGAAGAAATAGTCAAACCAGCTGTTGGTCTCGATTTCCCAGGCGTTGAGCAAGAGCAGCCGGGTTTCTTCGGAGGTTAAATTCAAGTCGTATTCCCAAAGATCGCGGCTCTCGGAGTTCAGGTACTCGTTCACCTTCGCGTAATAAGGCACGCGGGCAAACTGCCCAATGTAGCCGCCCAGCATTCCTTTGACTGCGAACACCAGCCCGCCGTCGCTCTTGGGCACGGCTGCGGCGAAGCTCAGCCCCTGGTCGAGCAGATCGTTTTTTCCAGCCGTACTGGAGTTGATGCGCAGAAAAGTGTGGCCGAACATCGAGCCGGGGCTATTGGGATAAGCGCTCGAAAAAACCAGCGTTGCCGACTTGGCGTTGAACGAGGCCAGAAACTCGTCAAGCTGGGCACAGGGCTGGTCGGCCACGGCAAGCTGCAGCTGCGTCTTGAGAAAACGATAGCGCGCGGGAAACGCGCACTGCGGATGCTGCTTCAGGCGGCCGACTTTTATGCCATCGGATTTTGCCGAAAAAGCGGCAACCGTGGCCTCGAGCTCGGCGCGTGGGTCGGTCTTGCCCTGGGGCGAGAAAAAGAACTCAGGCCCGTCGACCAGGCTGCGTGTGTGGCCAAGCCAGCTCGTTTTGTAATGCAGAAGCCTGAGCCAATATTGGGATTTCGCCAGCTCGTCCATCATACTTTCGCCGGCAAAGACCGAATGCATCGATGCCAGCGCTGCCAGTGCCACGAGTGCAGCCGGCAGCGAAGCAAATTTCATGCATCAGTTTTATTTCCGCGGAAATCGAATGACAAACGAATTCTTGCTGGAACTGCGCAGCACGTTGCCCTCGATGCGAATCTCGCGGGCCCCATACGATACCTTTACGGGATACGCGCGGCGGTGAAGCAGGTAGTCTTGAAGAAGCTCCTGCACCCACGAGTTCCGGGCGTTGTGAGCAGCATCACCCACGATCAGCACGCCGTCGACCCGTCCGGTTTCGCCCATCGGAAAAATATCGGCTTTCAGGTGCAACACCAGATCCAGGCGTGAGCCCGCAACCTTAAGCGACAGTGTCGCCGGTTCGAAATAGGTATTGAACCCCGCCAGCCGTGCCGCGTAGGCATAGGTGGGAACGAGGCCGGTGCCCACCTGAAAAAACTCGGCGCTTCCCGCGTGGGTTTCGCCTAAAGCCTGCGCGCTCTCGCTCCCGATATTTGCATCGAGCAGCTCGCCTTTCATCTTTTCAGTGCCGGCTTTGAACGTCCAGGGGGCCCTGACGTCGATGGGCTTGGAGTAGTAACCGCTCACTCCCCTCGCATCCAGGCCTTCCACCCGCAGCTCGCGCGCGGCATTGCCCTTGCCCGTCTGCAAGATGGTGATGTTTTTTGTGATCTGGCCGTTGATACGCGGCTGCTCATGCCAGGTGTCGCCCGGAAGTTTTCGCACGTCGAAAAGAAACGGCAAGCGGGTACGCAGCGTTGCCCAGCAGCCCTCTGTTTTGTAATTCCTGTTGCCCACCGTAAAAGAATAAGCAATGCCGGGGTTGCCGCCCAGGGTATCAAAATCCACCAGCCGCGTGAACATGCGCCCCGTGCGGTCGATCACGAACACGGTCGAACCGCTGGAGCTGATGGCCACCATGGGCAGCGCGCCGCGGTCGGGGCCCGCGACGTGAAACTCAAAATTATTCGGGGGCAGCCAGGGGTCGTCGAAGCGAATCGAGCGGCCGTCGGCACTCAGCACGTAAAGCGTGCTGATTCCCAGAATCAGATGCGGGTTTCCGGCCGGGTCTTCATAATAGGTGCCATCTTTAAGATTGAGAATCGAGCTCGCCCACCCGCGACGGGCTTGGGGCAGATAAAGTTTTTTTGCAGCCAGGCGAAACGGCCAGCCCCAGGCGTCGTTCCAATGAATCTGAAGCGCGCCGGTTTTATCGTGGCTCAGCTCGGCATCAAAAACCCGCCCTGCCTCGTTGACGGCCACCAGCGTGTCTCCATCAGCCGAAATTTCCTGAATGAACGTGGCTTCGCTAAAAGGTGGCAAACCCGTACCGCCAAAAAGCGACCAGCTCGCGACACTGGCGCCCATGGCCTTGAACCAGATACGTCCATCCCGAAGCGCGAACTCCAGGCGACTTGTAAAAGTTTGCGTGGGCGACTTCAGAATCACCTGCGCGGGCAACTCGCCGGCAAACACGGGTGCAATCGAACACACGCTGACAAACAGCAGAAAAGTGGTTAGAAGATTCATGAGAATCTCATACCATGCGCTGCATTATTAAAAATAGCTGACAGGTGGGTCTACGCAATGAGCGGTTCCAAAGCATCAAAAACAATAGAGAACATCTCGGATACGGCCCGCTGGGTGGCCGTATACCGTGCCGCCGAAAGCGCCCGTCCCGACGCGCTTTTCAACGACCGGTTCGCCGCCCTGCTTGCGGGCCCGCATGGCAAGGACATCGTGGAATCCATTCCGGGCGGCACGCTCATGGGCTGGGCCGTCGTCGTACGCACGCGCGTGATCGATGAGGTGATTCTGCGCGCGGTGGCCGAGCAAGGCATCGACACTGTTTTAAATTTGGCCGCGGGGCTGGACACTCGCCCCTATCGTCTGGCGCTGCCCGCGAATTTGCATTGGTTCGAGGTCGATCTTCCCGAAATCTCCGCTTACAAAGAGCACAAGCTGGCGGCCGAAAAACCGGTGTGCCGGCTCGAGCGCATCACGCTTGATTTGAGCGACGTCGAAAAACGGCGGGCGCTGTTCGAGCGCATCAACAAGCAGGGTGGCAAAGTGCTCGTGCTGACCGAGG
>JACQAW010000410.1 GCA_016194725.1 Deltaproteobacteria bacterium | reverse complement strand
ATAAGCAAGCCCCGGGCCAGGTTAGGCCAACATCAAGGCATGCGGAAAATGGCTCGAAATTGTGACGAACTATTAGGCAGCTGAAGTGGGACAATTCACCTTGCGGCACCTTTTCCCGCAGATTCAAAGGGATGGCAGTCAGTAAAACATGAGCGGTCAACGGGCGCTGTCCACTCAATGACCCGCAGCCAGGCGAGCCGCGGTTTCAATGGCTACCCGGGCAATCGAGGCAGCGTAGGAAAAGTCGAGGAACTTCACCGAGTCGCTGGTGGAATGGTAATGGGGACGGTTGAGGTTCTCGATACCGTTGATGTGCTCGTTCAATAGAATCACGGGATAGCCGGCATTGGAGAACACGATGCCATCGGTATTATAAAGATAGCTGCGGGCATCAAACCGGTCGCGCACTAGGGGCTGCCAGCCTGAGCCAAGCCGGTTGGCACTGTCCAGAGCCACGGCGGCCATGCGCAGCGAGTCCTGGCTATCGCCGGCATTGATTTGGAACACGCGATCGCTTTGCTTGCGATAGCCAGTGCGCCCAGGTCGTCGGCCGGAAACTCTTCGCCCGTAAGGTGCGTGAGCCAGATGTCGTGCAGAGGCTGGCTGTCTTTCAAAACCTCAGCAGCCCTGAGCAGAGCCGCGGTGGCTGTGTCGTTGTCGTCGGCCCCTGGCGCTGAAATACGCTTGCCCGTCTTGTTGTACGCATCTTCGGAGAATGCGGTGTCGATGTGATCGGCCATCAAAATGGGTTTATTGGCGGCCCCTTTGAGCGAACCGGGAATGATGGCCACCAGATTGCTTTGCGGAACATTGCGCCACAGAAAACGCTGGCGCACCGTACGCACGCCAAGCTGGCGATAGCGCTCCTCCAGATAGTCCACCAGATCTTCAAGCTGATTACGCACGTCGACGCTGTTCTTGCGCTTGAACTTCACCTTGCGACCACTTCGCGGAAAATCGGCCGTCTCGCGCCCCGAGAGCACCCGGATGTCGTGCTCGTAGGCGGCATCGAAATTTCGCGGCCAGCGCGTAACGACTTGTGTGGTTGCCGCCGGCGAAAGCGTCACGTCTTTGAGAACATGCGGCTCGGCCCATTGAATCTTTCGCGGAAACCGCACGCCGCGGCCATCGGTCTTGAGCACGAAGGTGATCGGCTTTTCATTGAAGCGTGCCGGCTGCGGCAAAATTCGGCTGACCAGATGGCCATTGGGGTTGGCTTCAAGCTCGCTCTTGAAGGCTTCAAGCAGCTCAACGGGCAGCCACGCGGCGATGACCTGATTGGTGTCGGCCGTCATCCACACGGCGTCGCCAAACAGCGGCTTGCCGTACAGGTCTTTCATTTTCAGAACGTCCGTGAACAGCGCCTTGAAATCTTTTTTTACCCAGGTCTTTTTCGTTCTGGGAAGAATCGGCGCTGGAATACCTTCTTTGGCGTCGGGCAGCTCGAGCGCGTCGGCGTCCAGCCATTCCCAGGTCGATGCGGGTTTTTTTCGATAGCGCGCAAACGCCCAGGTCAGCTGACCTTCGTCGTTTTGCACGGGCCAGGCCTCGAACTCAAGCGGGGTCCCCGCAGCGGCTCCCAGTGCCTTGCGAATAAATTGGGCTTGCGCGGTGCCCAGCTCGCGAAGTGCGGCGTACAAACGCGGACGACTGGTGGGTGGCTTGCCCAGCGCAAGATCGCGTGGGCTTGCGCCCAGGTACAAGGGCTGGCGCTGGTCGGAGTTGGACTCCATGCGATCCCAAGGTTTGGTTTTTTCGACAATTTTCGAAAGCGATACCTTGCCCACCTCGACTGGAACCCGGTCACGCAGCAAGAGCTCGCAGGGCAATGCCGCCCAAGCCGGTGCGGACAGGCAGAACGCGAGCGCTAGTGCCAGAACTGCGTGACTGAGTTGGCGGCAATTAAATCGCATGGCCGCGGACTCATACCATACCTGACATCTTCGCTCACTTTTATTTGGATTGTAGCCTGGTTTCAAGCTTTTGCCTGATTCTGGGACAAAGCGTCTTGAGAGTCAAAAGCTCGGTGACCTTGTCTTTCTGCAGCGGCCCTTTGGTAAGCGCCCGGACCTCGAAAACGGGCAACTGGGCCGGATGCGCGAAAATCTTTTCGATCCCATCGCCAGTGGCCACCATTCCTTCATCGACGACTCGAAAATAGATTCCCAGGCGGCCACTATCCAAAAACGTTTTCAAAATCGAAGGGTCGTTGAATCTGATACCGAGCTTAAAACAAGGCATGCGTGGCTGGGCCGCTTCGAGCACGCAGCCGCCAAATCTGAATCTGTCACCGACGCACACCGTGGTTTCATCCAGGCCCACCGTGGTGAAATTTTCGCCAAAGGCGCCGAAGCCGAGCTCCGGCTGCGCAAGCTTCGTGCGCCACCAGTCGTAGTATTCGGCAGCGTAAGTATAAACCGCCTTGTGCTCGCCGCCATGCACCGTCAGATCGGCCTGCTCGTCACCGTCAAGGTTGAGCATTCTAACCCGCACCGGGCCCTCCACCTGACTCTTGAAAATACCGGTCGAAACGGTCTTGCCCTGCCACTGTACTTCGCGCGGCACGCCCACGCAGATTGAAGCGACTTTCATATAGTGGTTCAGCCTAGCACATGCTAGCCAACTGCGATGCTGCCTACTATTCTATTTCTGGCCACGACCTGCGCTTTTAACGCCGCGCCAACCATAATCGAACAAAGCGAGTCTGCGTTATATGAGTCCTGGACTCTCGCCAATGGTACCGGGCTACTCGCTGCGGGCCGTCCGGCGGGCGAAACCTATACGGCCTTTCTGGCGTGGGTACGCGCTGGCGTGGACCCCGAGCAAACCGCGCTGCTCGAACGTCAACGTAAGATATATGCCCAGGCGGGAATGCCCGAAGAGGTGAAAAAATTCGACCTCATCCTCAAGCATCAGGCAGGCCGAATTCATCCAAGCCACTGCCTGGAGCAGCTGCTCTTCAATGAGCATCTGGTGCGGCAAAAATCGGTGGCGGCACAGACCGAGTTTGCCGCGTTGATTTTGACCCGTGGCACCGATTTGAAAATATATTTCACGTCGGGGTTTCAGATGAGCCCGCCCACGCTCTCAAGATTTGACGACGTGCTGACGGCAGACCTGGCCACTGGCTGGAGCCTGACGAGCCTGCTGCACAATCACATTTTCTTTTTCGGCAACGCCCCGGGCGACATCGCGGGCACCACGATTCCCAGCAATCCCGACGTCGAAACTTTCCTGAACTATGCCCGGCGCTTCCAGCTCAAAGAGGCCTGGATTACCAACGGCATCGATTCAATTACGATGACTGCCCGGGAGTTCGAGCTTTTTAGACTTACTGGCTCAGGTTTTCTGCCAGAATAATATCGGCGATTCGCTCGGACAACGCCGAGATGGTCATCAGAGGCGTGGCACCCAGCGAGCGCGGGATGATCGAGCCGTCGGCCACGAACAGGCCGGCATGCACGCCGCCCCGGCCGTCGAACACGCGGCCCGCGTGATCGACCACCCCGTGATCGGAGTTTTGTCCCATGGGGCACCCGCCCAGCGGATGGGTTGCGGCCAGCCGCTTGTCAAACACCAGGCTTCGCGGATTCGGGATGAAAACACCACCGTGCCTGCGCGCGTGCTCTTCCATCACCTTATTGATGAAGACGAAGGAATGCTCTTTCTGAATGCCCTTCCAAACCACGCGAGGGCGTTCGTCGCCATTGAATACGTATTTTCCACCCGAGCTGTCATGGCCGCATGCAAGCAGGATCAACGAGTGGTTGAGCGCGCCGTCGGCGGGCAGCTCGCTTGAACGCAGGTCGCGATCGATGCGTTCGCGCTGGCCCTGGCTCAGCTCGCCGCTTCGAAACTTCATGATGCCCGCCAGGATTTTTGCGGCATCAACTGTGAGCGAGGTGGGAATCGTTCCTTCGATGAGCAGAAAACGCTCGAGCAAATCGCCATTGGTGTTGGCCTTGCGGTAATCGCCATAGGCCATCAGCGCCTGCCCCGCCGGCCAACCATCGCGAATGCCGGTTACCGTGGTGCCGTAACCCAGCACGTTGGTCTGGCGCTCGCCATTGTAGCTGAATCCCAGCACGTCGCCATTGGCCGACATGCGCGTGCCCAGGCGCGGAGATAGCGGCAGCCCGCTTTCTTTCTGCGAACGCATGAGCAGCTCGGTTGAGCCCATCGAACCGCCGGCCAGCACGACAAGCCCAGCGTCGATGGTGCCTTTCTTGGGCCAGAACTCCATGCCGCCAGGGTGATAGACATAATGAATGCGGTAGTTTCTTTTTCCGACTTTTTCGACGTACTTCACCTCCATGCCCACGAAAATTTCAGCGCCGCGCGATTTGGCGATGGGTAGGTAGTTCATCTGCAGCGTATTTTTCGCGCCCACGTTACAGCCGCTGCAGCAGTCGCCGCACGAAGTGCAGGCATTCTGCCTGGCCCCCCATGGGTTCGGCGCGCCGTGATTGATGTTGAGGCGCAGCTGGTCGCCGGGCACACCCAGCTCGGCCAGCGTCTTGAGATGAAGCTGGCATTTGGACATCGAGTTGGCATCGGGCGCTATCAAGGGTTGCAGCACGCTTTCGGCCTTGTCGTAGTAACGGTCGAGCAAGCCATCTTTTTTGGCCTGTTTGATTTCGTCGGGCCATTCGTTTTGCTCAAACACCAATTCCTCAGGCCGCGAGGCGATAGCCGCGTTGATAAGCGACGTGCCACCCAGGCCACAGCCCGCGATGACGTCCAGGTCGGCGCGAAGCGGCGTATTGAAATCGATGAGCCCCAGCGGATTCAGAATCGGATTTCGGACCGCGTCGGTGAGTTCCATGTCAGTGCTGGGAAAATCGCCTGGCAACCATTCCTTGCCGCGTTCGAGCACGCAAAGGCTGCGACCCGGTTTGGCCAGGCGGGCTGCCAGAATCGAGCCGCCATAGCCCGAGCCAATCACCACGACTTCATAACTTTTTTTGAGCTGGCTATAGGAGCTCGCCAGTCCCCCGGGCCGAGTGTTGTGTTTTTGCGACGACGGGCCGCGCACCGAGCTGCCCGGCCCGGATGGATTCGCCATGCTTGGCGCGGCCGCGCTGTTTTGAGCCGTTTTGGGCTTTAACCCGAACAGCGCATAGCCAGCCGCCGCTCCCAGACCGGCCGCGACAAATTCGCGTCGCGAGATTCCGACGTCACCGTCTTTCTTGCGCAAGACCTTACCGCCACTCCCCTTTTTACCCTTCTGGTCATCCTTAGCCATTGAGTACCTATACTAACGGCAAGGGGCAAAAACGCCCAGCTGTTAAGCAGGAATGGAGAAATTACAGGGTTTGCCCTGAAAAGCGCCTTAAAATCATTAGTATTTTACTGGTACAGGGCCTGCATTTATCCCAATTCGGAGGACGCCCTCTTGAGCATAAACTGGCCCAAAATCTGCCCCCTTTTGTTCACACTGGCAGGTGTGTACTCGGGCGTAGCCTTGGCCGCTCCCATACCAGGTGGCCACGAAGTCCTACTCGCATCCGAGACCCATAACGGCGATTACCTCAAACACGTTGAAACGCCGCCGCCCTTGCCCACCTTGAACACGATGATGTTCAGCAAGGGCATGAGCAGCGAAGGTTATCTGCGCTACAACACGATCTACAACGCCAATGAAGAGCGCCACAATTACGGCCTGGTGAACATGGAAGACCAGATTCGGTACAAGGACGCCAACAGAAGCCTGACCGACTGGACCATGCATCGTCTGCTCGATGACAACTTTCGCACGCCCGTGCGCCGCTTCGTCGTCAAGTCCGTCAAGGACACCATGCATCGCGACGACGCGGGTGACCGCCCGGACTCCAAAATCATCAGCTCCTCGCCCGCCAGCGATAGCGCAAACTCGCCAACCGGCACGGATACGGGCACGGCTACTGTGAAAACCCCGGAATCCCACAGCCTTTCGATTCGCGAAGTTTACGGCACCGTGGAGACGTTTTACAACAATGGGCTGAAGCTGGACAAGGACACGCTCATGCGTTTTCAGTACGACGTGCCCGGCGGCGTAATGGATCTGGCCTTCAAAGGCTCGATCGTCGACACGTCCTTTGACTACTATGTCATGCCTTTGAATTTTTCGGCCACGGGCGGTGGCTTTGGCGGCAACACAGCCAATCCCGATCGTGCGGCCGTCACCGTTTCAAAAAGCTTGAACGACCTTGGCCTGTCGACGGGCATGCACTACGGGCTCATGACTCGCTCGCTCAACTACGGCATGAGCAAGCATTTGCTGGGGCCCCTGAGCGCAGGTGTAAATCAGGCGCACAACGGCCTGGATTCATCGAAAGATGAGACCACTTATCGCCTGAATCTGGGAATCGTTTTTTAAGCGCGCGACTACAACTCTTTAAGATACCAGGAATTGCAGCCAAAATGGCCCGTCCCTCCGCGTGGCGCGGTCAATGGCTTGAAACAGTTTTTTGCGTAGAGCGCCCGTGCCTGGGTCATGTTCGCGAGCGTCTCGAGGTAACACCATTTAAAACCGTGTTGCCTGGCCGCGGCCAGGCACAGATCCATCAGCGCCTGACCAAAACCCAAACCTCGCAGCTCGGGCAGAAAGTACATTTTGCGCAGCTCGCAGGTATCGGCTTCCCCGCCGGCGAGCGGAGCTACTCCGCCCCCGCCCACAATACGTGCGCCGTGGACCACCACGAAGTACGCCGAGCGCGCCTGGGTGTAGGACGCGAACATGTCGTCGACCTCGGAGTCACTCAACGCAAAGCCCGGACCCTTGGCACCGAACTCGGGCATTACCACTTGGATCAAACTGGTCACTCCCGCATTGTCCTCGCGCTGAAGCGGACGAAGCAGGTAGGAGCTTCGATCTAGTATTTGAATTTTGCAGTCCAGCCGCCAGGGCCGCCTGGCAAAAGATCAAACAGGTCCCACGTCGGGCAGTAGTTGTCGCCCGGGCCGAAGTAGGAGCTCGAGACGCGAAAAATCCTGCCCCCGGCTTTTTTTACGAACACCGAAACGCCCGGCATCGGGCTGCCCTCGCGGGTTTGAAAGCCCGACTTCTTGCGAAACCCGGTTCCCTGGCTCGACACCATGGTGAAGTTCCATTTGCGGCGGGCCGCGAATTCCTTTTGCGTGGCCGGGCGATCGGGCGATTCCACGGCGAACGCCGCGCGGTCTTCGAGGTGCGGCAGCAAGCCATTGAAGCCGTCAGCCCACATGGTGCAATAAGGACAGCCCGTTCCCATATTGTGAACCAGGATCAGCTCCTTCTTTTTGCCGAAAAGCTGGGATAGCTTTACCGTTCTTCCGCCGCGGCTAACCAGATCGTAGTCCGCGAACTCCTCGGCAGTCTTGGCGCGCAGGCGGGCCAGCTTCTTCTTTTGATTGGCGATAGCGCGTTCCAACTTTAGGATCTTTTTATCCATGGCTATATCTTTTCCGTTTCCAGGCGCACCATATCAGCGGCGATGGGTGCGCTGGTATTTCGAAAGAATGTCCTCGGCCATGACCGCCACGCGCGAAACCTGGGACCGGCGTGCGGCCTCAAGGTCGCGAATCGCGGCCGCGGTCATTGGCTCGGATTGGTTTGCGCTTGAGAGATAGGTTTCAATGGCCTTCAGTGCGACCAGCTGCGGATAGGCCAACGTCACTCCCGTTCCCACGTCGTGATGCAGGTTTTCGGTCGAGGTCGAGCCCGGCAGCTCGGTCTTGCAATCAGCCAGGCTCAGACAAGGCGCTTCGCCAATAACCGAACTCAAGAACTGAAAATCAGCCTCCGAGGTCAGGTTGCGGCCCAGCAGGAAGACGATAGTGCCCCGCTCGTTTCGGCGCTCAGTGGGATATTTGGCATAGCGGTCGCGAATGATCGCCTTGGCCCCTTCGGACAGAACTTTAAGATCGCGATCCAAACGTGGATCGTTGTCGTTTTTACTCTTCAATATGCTTTCGAGCAGCTGCGCCTTCGCGAAATCGACGGGTGCGCCAATAGGAAGATTTGCATTCGCCAGGGCTGGTGATTGCGATGCCACGGAACCTCGTCCCACGCCGTTCAGGACGCGAGACTTTTCAACCGCGCTCAGGAGCTGCTCGGGGGTTTTGGGCTCGTTATGCGAAAGCGTGCGCTCGCGCGTAAGCAGGACGCCGACCACCAAACCGACCGCGCCACAAATCACCAACCCTATCGAAATGCGTTTCATATCGTGTCGTACAGGTCTTTCTTCATCTGCGCCTTGGCTTCTTCGCCCGTGATGCGCTTGTACTGATCATCCGAATACAGGCCGGCATCCAGCTTCACCTTGTCCGTGCAGTTCGTGCAGAACTTCTGCACGTTCTTCAGCATGATGGTCGACGAGCCATAGGAGCCCAATGGCGTAACGTCGCAGGCAGGTTCGCCGGCAAGCGTCGCGCCCGTCCAGATGCTCTTGATTTCCTTGCCGTCCGTATCGAGAAACGGCGTTGGGCAGGTGGCGTGGCCCCAGTTGCCGTTGGCGTCTTCGGTGTGGCGTGATTCGTGGAACACGACCATCATCTTGGCGATCTGTGGGTGGCTGTACTGGACGTAGTTCTGCGTGAGCCAGATTTTCGAGGAGTCAAACATAGGAATCACGCAGGCCACAGCCTTGCCGCCGCCGCAGTCGTTCATACCGACTGCCGTAACGCGAGTTTCGAAAAAGTTGACGTAGGTGGCGCCATCAACGTTGCCGAAAATCTGTTTGTGCAAAGGCGTACCGTTGTTGCCTTGCAGTGACTTGATGAAACCCATGTCTTGAACGATCTGGTCTTTAACATTGGCCGGAACGTCATTGTCAAAGGTATAGGCCGAGGCCGTGAGCGGCAAAGCAAGCAATGCTACCGAAAGTAAAAGCTTCATGTGAGTAATCCCTCTCCCGTGTGGAAATTAAAATAACAAATCCGTGTTACTGCTGGGCTACTACTGTTTACGCAGTAGACGCTGACATGGGTGGGAAGTTCTGACAAGAGGGCCACACGAATTTCAAAACTTTGAAATCCATGTCTCGCGCGGTGCGCTAATTTAAACGCCGCGAAGCACCCATGCCCAGGCGGGAACGGTTAAAAGCGAAAGTGGAATGCCAACTCCCACAAGCAGATTCGCAAGCTCGGCATCGAGCCCGTACTCGGTGGCGACAATCGCGCCGGTAACCATGGGTGCCATGGCCGCTTCGGCTATCGTGACTTGAGTGGACAGGCCCGTCTGATGCAGGCCGAACAAGTAAAGCGCCGCCACGAGAGCCGGCCCCAGCAGCAGCTTATAAATTAATCCTATTGATAGCGCGACACGGTGCATTTTCAGAAAGCGGGTTTTGAGCTTCAACTGCAGGCCCACCGAAATCAGTGCCGCCGGCGCGAGCGTCAACGCGATATAGTGGAGAGCAAGCTGCAGCGGCTTTGGATATGCGAACGCGCGGGTGAGCAGGGCCACCAGCAGCGCCAGAAACGGCGGAAAGCTGAAGATTCGGCGGCCTACGCCGCCCAATGTGACTGCGCGCCCCGCGCACAGGGCCGCCGCCAGGATGCCCACGGTGGATAGTGCCAGAAAGGTTCCGGGCTGATCGGTCAAAATGGCGACGCGCAATGCCTCGCGCCCATAAAGCGCTTCGATCAGGGGAAACCCCACGAAGGAGGTATTGCCCAGACCCGCGCACAAGAGCAGTGCACCGACCGTGCGGCGCGACCAGCCCAAGGCCCGCCCCACCGTGACAAAGCCCACTGCGGCCAGGAAAAAAAGTATCCAGGCCATGGCCACGGGATAAATCGAAACCTTGAAAAGCCTGTGTACGTGGTCCAGGGTCAATGCCGGCAGAGAGACCAGGATGACGAATCGGTTGACCACTCCGGC
>JACQAW010000385.1 GCA_016194725.1 Deltaproteobacteria bacterium | reverse complement strand
GCCGACTCCCATAAAGACGGCGCCATTTCCATCTTGAATCACCCCAACTTCGGCTGGGCATTTACCACCGAAGACCTGTTCGCCACCGATGGCTTCGAGCTTCTCGAAATCGCCAGCGGGCATTTTCTGATCAACGAAAATGGTGATGACAAGCATTCCTCCGAGGAAGAGCTTTGGGACCAGTTTATGACCAAAAAACACCGCGTTTTCGGCGTGGCGGTGGATGACTCGCACAACTACACGAAATTCGCCGATACCGAGGCCAACCCGGGGCGCGCCTGGATTCAAGTCTGGGCCCCCGAACTATCGCAGCAAGCGATCTGCATGGCGCTGCGCCAGGGTCATTTCTATGCTTCGCGCGGCACGAAAATCACCGCGCTGGTGGTTACGCCTCACACGCTTGAGCTTTCGGTGGATGGCTGGCAGCCGTCAACCGACCACGTCGATTTCGTGGGCAAGGGCGGCGAGCTGCTGGATCGCGTAACCACGCTTCCAGCCAAATACACGCTTCGAGGCGGCGAAGGCTACGTGCGCGCTCACGTACGCCAGGAATCGCAAGATTCGAAAATTAAGAGACGCGAAGCCTGGACCCAGCCTTACTTCATCAAGAATGATTAAATCGTGGCGGCCCGCTTTTTTCGCCGGACTCCTTCTTAGACTGGTTTTGCCCTGGTACGGGCACGGCTTTCGTTACATGGACGAGCACTGGCAGGTCATCGAGCCCGCCAATCACCTCGTGCATCCGGCGTGGCCCTGGTCCATCACCACCGAGTGGCGTGACGGGCTGCGCTCGTGGATCTATCCCTGGCTGGTGTCGTTGCCCATGCGCCTGGCCGAAGCGCTGGGAATGAACGACGCGCTCAATATCGTGTCTTTCACGCGAATGCTGCATGGTCTGCTTGCAGCCGTGGCTATTCCCCTTGTGTATCTTTCTGTGGATAAGCTTACCGCGCGCCGTTCAAAAAAAAGCGCCCTGCTTGCGGCCTGGATGGTAGCGCTTTGGCCCTTTGCCATCTATTGCGGCTTTCATACCCAAGGTGACATGATCGGCGCGCTCTTTGTTCTTTGCGGTGCCTGCGCGCCCATGCTGCTCAAAAAGGAAAGCCATGCGTATCTTGCCGCGGGCTTTGCGTTCGGAATCGCGCTGGCGCTCAAAATAGACCTGGCAGTGGCTGGCCTGGGCTTTGGAATATGGCAGCTGCTCGGCGGCGGCATGAAGCGCGCACTATGGCTGGTCGCAGGAGTGGCGCCGCTGGTGGCGCTGGTCGGTTTCGTGGACTTCGTCACGTGGGGCACGTGGTTTCACAGCGTCACGGCGCATGCGCGCGCCAACCTGGTCGAGGGGGTCGGCAATCAGTGGGGCGTAATGCCTTGGTACGGACATGTCCTGTATTTTTTCGATATCACCAGCGCGCCGGCTTTGCTTGCGGCGGCTGCGCTGCCTTTTTTCTGGTCCGCGCTGAGCAAACAGCTGCGCGCGGTATGGTTCATGAACATTTTCTTCGTCGCGGTGTTTTGCGCCATTCCCCATAAAGAGAAACGCTTTCTGGCTCCCCTGCTCTACACGGCTATCGTGGCAGCGTTTGCGACGCTGGCGGTGGCGCGCGCACGAGTCTCAAAAGCCACGCTGCGCTGGCTTGTTCCGGCAGCCATTGGTCTGTTTGCCGTGCACTTCGCAACCAACGCGGTTACTTATCTGGTGCGCAGGCCGTGGTGGGACCGCCTCGAAGCCATTCATACGGCCGGGCTTGCTCCGGGAATCGAAAAAATGTTTTCGCCGCAGTGGCCGGCGATTTTTTATCTGTCCCGAACCGTGCCTTCCGAGGCCATCGGCGCCGAGCGTGAAACGATTCGCGCAAAAACCAAGGGTCTAAAAAGCTTCAGCGTGGCCACCGATTGGAAAGATCTGTCGCCCTTTACGGAATTGGGATTTCGGTGTGCGGCATGGCCCGCAGGGACACCGGATTTGAAATCCAATGCAGTCGACGCCGAACCTAACGGTTCGGCTGCCGCATCGGTGCAAGATCCAGTGCCCCGAGCCTTGTTATGTACTCTTGCCAATCAATGAATGGCGGCGCCGGCTACGATCGTAACGACGAAGGCAGCAAGCCAGAGCACGTCTTCCCAGTCAAAACGCATGGTTGACGCTCCTTAGTTGTTTGTCGCACTCATATGCGACGCAGCCCCTTAAGCAACGCCCGTACCACTATTTACCGCGTTAAAATCATTGGGTTTTGCGCAAAAATCCATGTCTATCTTCTGTACAACGACAGATCGAGTGCCGAAGGCGGGGGCCTGGGGGTATCTCCGGGCAAAGGGGCACAGAGGCAGTCTGGGTGGCAATGAGGCAGGGGGCAATAGTTCAGCGACCGCTGCCACCTGCCTCATTGCATCCCTGTTTGCCACTTTGCCTCTATGCCCCTTTTTGCGGAATTTTCTTCCCAGCAAAAAGCAGCTATTTCGACCCCACAGCGCAGTGCCGCCTAACGTACCCCGTCAACTCACCGATATCTAAAGCGTGAGGTTCCTCAAGAATCTGTTCCGCATCACGCCTTTTAAGCTGTCCCTAAGCATCACGCTGTTCTTCGTTGCTCTATCCGCTATTTACGACATGAAACCCACGAAGTACGCGCTGCTGGGCACGCTGGCCGACAAAAGCCTCGACTACAAGTTCACGGTCCGTGGCCAGCAGAAGCCCAAGAATAAAATCGTCATCGTTGCCGGCGACAATAAATCGTTTTCGCACTTTGGCCAATGGCCCTGGGATCGGGGAACGGTCTTCGCGCCTCTCATAGATACGCTTTGCAAATACAGCCCGAAAGCGGTCGGATTCGACCTGGTTTGGACTGAACCCGAAAAAATGGTTCCAGGGGGCGTAAAAACCGCGCTTGGCAGCGCCATGGGCAACCGGGCCTCGGAGCTCGAGGGAATTCTCAAAGATCAGAGCGGCGATGCGCTGCTGCGCAAGTCGATCGAAAACTGCGCCAACCGCGTGGTGCTGGGCTACGCGCTGCAGACCAGCGACAATGCCGCCAATGATTATGACAACCGGCTGAAAAACGTTTT
>JACQAW010000040.1 GCA_016194725.1 Deltaproteobacteria bacterium | reverse complement strand
TTTACTTGCAATTCCGGAAACACGGGTCCAGGGCCATTAGGGCCCCGGTTGCACATTGCCCGCGCCCGCGAAACCGGGCCAGCGCCAAAAGCCGGTTAACTCAGGGCTTTTTCGGAACCGGTTTTGGCACCCGACTTGCGATATCTCGGCCCGGGGGTACTTTATGAATTGCCAAGGCAGGCTTTTCTCGCTCCTTGCTGTTTTACTTTTGGTGGTTTCGGGTTGCGCGAAAGACAATAGTAAAAATGGCAATGGAAACGCAAATGGATGGAGCTCTTTTCCGGTAACGATTTACGCGGGCGCGAACGTGGTCTCATCGCCGGCAGCCGTGTCGGACATGAATGACGCCATGAAGTTCTGGGAGGCAAAAGCGGGCCGCAAGCTTTTCGACTACAAGGGCACCTGGGCGAAGCAAAGCGCGCCGTATACCGGTACGGCCGCGGCTCCGGGAACCGTGACCAGCAACGTGCTGATGTTTCAAAGTCCCTGGCCGTATGCGCCGAACCTTGCGGGCGTGACTACGGTGAACACCACGGGCACCCAGATCGATGGCGCGGTGGTAATGATCAATGCCAGCACGCCCCTTTGCACGGGTGACTGTATCGCGAGCGTAGGCGACACCAGTGAGCGCAAAACCTTCGCGCATGAGCTGGGGCACTTTCTGGGGCTGGCCCACGTGCAGGATCCGGCCAATATCATGTACCCGCAAATTCAGGCTGGCGGGTCGCTGGACAACGTGATCGTGGATGACGCCGCCCTTCAGAGCCTGACCAGCGGCAACTGAGCAGAGCCGGAATACTTTCCAAAGGACAGATTGCGCGGTAAGGCTGCGTGATGGATTTGGAAGTACTCGCTGAGCAGCTCGAAAAAACCGGAATGTGCGTTGCGCCCGATTTCATGCCCGCGTCGCTGTGTCAGAAGCTTCGCGAGGACATGGTGGCTATTCGCGCGGCCGGTGGTTTTGGCCGGGCGGGTACCGGCAAGGGCGAGGGCCTGGCGGTGCGCGACCAGGTACGGCGCGACGAAATCCATTGGCTCGAGCGTTCGGTGGCCAATCCGGTGCAGGGCAGGCTTTGGGAAAGCCTGGATTCCCTGAAGCAGGCCTTCAACCGAGGGCTGTTTTTGGGCCTCAGGAATTTTGAAGGGCACTACGCGAGCTATCCGGCCGGAGGATTCTATAAACGGCACCTGGATTGTTTTGAAAAGGACGACGCACGCATGGTTTCGCTCGTGCTTTATCTGAACCAGGGCTGGCAGGCCGGGGACGGCGGCGAGCTGCGAATTTACCCCGGCGGCGGCCAAGCGATGGACGTCCAACCTCGCGAGGGAACGCTGGTCTGCTTTCTGAGCCGGGACATGGAGCACGAGGTCCTGGCCACGCGGTCCCCGCGTTTTAGCTTCACGGGGTGGTTCAAATCGGAGCATAAACCAGGATCGTTGTTAGCGCGGTGAGGGCGGAAGTCCGACATTTTTTTTTGTTTTTAAAAAAGATGCGGGTGTTGGCGGGATGAACTTGCTACCAGAGGTGTTCAGGGAGACTGCGATGAACATGAATACTTTGGCTTGGAGCATGGCTGATGCGAAGGGAACGCTGGAACGTTTGATTCGGGGTCGCGAAGACAGCGACGAGAAGGTGGATCCTCAGGCCAAAACGGGCAGCAAGCTGGCGGCGAAAATAAAAGTCGTGGTCGATGGCGACTCGGTGAGCTTTCAGGTTCATGCCGATACGCGCTGTTCGGCCGTTCGGGATTTTTTAAGGAAGGTGACCCCGGAGCGCATCAGCATCACCGAAGTGGGGAAAAAAGGCCGTCGTCTGGGCGTGGATTCCAAGGTCATCGACAAATTCAACGTGTACGCGAAGCGCTAGCGGGCCTGCGTTGTTTTACCTGGTCAGCAAAAGCAATGGAGTTAGGCCCAGCATCGCCAGCAGGGAAAGCAGCACCAGGCTCTGTCTGCCCGTTGCGCCAGGTGAAAATACAAAGGCATAAATGCCTTTGACCACATTGTTGCTTGCTGCGGCCACAAGTATGCCGATCGCGGCAGTCGTCGCCGAGGTCGTGGTTCCTGCCGCCTGGGTCAGGCCCATGATGAACGGATCCACGTCGGTAACCCCGGTAATGAGGGCCAAAGTATAAACGCCCAGGCTTCCCAGGTGCGTCAGCGCAAACCCGGTAACGACAAGCATGGCCACGAACAGAAACGCAAAAAAGAATGCCGCGGAGAGCTCCAGTGGGTTTCTGGGCTGCACCTCCTCCAGCGCCTTGCTGTTTTTTCCATCAGAGATTCTTGATAAAAGAAAGCCAGCGGCAATTGCCGCGACGGCCAAGGTAAAAAGAAAAACTCCGATGCGGCTGCGCAGCTCCTGGCTGAAAATCGTGAGCAGCAGCCCGAGGCGAAAATACATGACGCCGCTGGCGGCCAAAATTGCGCCCGCGAAAAGATGAGGACGGTTCTGGTCCTTGGACCGCTTAGCCAATGCGATGGTTGTGACCGTCGAGGAGTAGGCGCCGCCCAGAGCCGCCGACATTAGGATTCCGCTGTTTCTGCCCAGGAGCTTCTGCAGAAGATAGCTGCCGTAGGAAATTCCGCTGATGGCGACCACTACCAGCCAGGTTCGAAACGGGTTGATATGAAACGCGGTATACTGTTCATCGGGCAGCACGGGCAAGATGACTGCCGAAAGCAGCATGAACTTCGTGAAGGTGAGGATTTCGCCCGAGGGTAGGCGCGTGGCCAACCCCTCCAGGGCGGTTTTCAGCTCCAACAAGAGAACTGCGCTGACCACCAGGGCGGTGGCCACCCAGAAATGTTCTGCAAATACCAGCGCGCCGACCACGTAAATGAAAAGGCCCGAAACCTCCGAGGTCAGCCCGGCTTTCTTGTTGCTCGAGAGCTTGTGATAAAACGACAGAAGCATGAAGGCGCCGATGACAGCGAGTCCCATGGCCAATACGATGGGATTGTTCCGGGATGCCATGGCCAACGCGTAGCCGAGCAGGCCGATCAGCGGAAACGTTCGCACGCCGCCAAAGGAGTAGCCGGGCGGGGTCTGTTCCTTGTGCTCTTCACGCTCCAGGCCGATAAGAAACGACAGGAGCAGTACGAGCAGCAGCTTCTGGGCATCCGGTGGCAAAGCCGTAAGAAGCGTACTGGAGCTTGGTAGTGACAAGTCGAAATCCTTCCTCGTGGTGTGGGAAACGCTGGCCTCTGCAAGATGTGATTGCCACCTTATTATGGAAGCAGCATGATGACCACATGAAACAGATTTGGATCACCCGTGCAGGAGCGCCCGACGTTTTGGAAGTTCGACAATCGCCTGACCCCGAACCCAAGGCAGGCGAAGTTCGCGTGCGGGTAAAAGCGGCGGGCATAAATTTCGCCGACCTCATGGCGCGCGTGGGGCTGTATCCCGATGCTCCGAAGATCCCCTGTGTCGTGGGCTACGAGGTGTCGGGCACGATTGACCGCGCCGGCGAGGGCGTAACGGATTTGGCAGTGGGCGAGCGCGTGTTTGCCATGCCCAAATTTGGCGGTTACACGGACGTGCTGGTGTTGCCACGGGCGCAGGTGCTGAAAATGCCGGCCAAAATGACCTTCGAAGAAGCTGCGGCTCTTCCGGTCACCTATCTTACAGCCTATCACATGATGTTTTTCAGCGGCGTATTGCGTCAGGGATCAACCGTATTTATTCACTCCGCCGCCGGTGGAGTGGGGCTGGCGGCCATTCAGCTGGCGCGTACGCGCGGCTGCGTGATTCTGGGAACGGCATCGGCATCCAAACATGAGTTTTTACGCGCCCAAGGCGTGGCGCATCCACTGGATTCCAGCGGGGATTATATGGCAGAAGCTCGGCGCATCGTCGGTGAGCGCGGGGTGGATTTGATTTTGGATCCCGTGGGCGGGCGTTCGTGGAGCGAAGGCTACGATTTGCTCGGGCCCTGCGGGAGGCTCGTTGCGTTTGGCTTGTCGGCGGCAGCGGCGGGAAACAAGCGCAATATTTTTCATGCGATCTCGGCGGTGCTGAAGATCAAAAAATGGAATCCCATGAAACTCATGGACGACAACAAAACCATTACGGGCGTGAATATGGGGCATCTGTTCTCGCGGCTGGATTTACTGTTGCCGCAGTTCGCGGCACTCATCCAGCTTTATGAGCAGGGGGCGATAAAGCCCCATGTCGCACGCACCTTTCCTTTTGAGCAGGCGGGCGCCGCGCACCAGTTCATTCATGACCGAAAGGCGACAGGAAAAGTCCTGCTCATACCTTAATACGACCTACTGCGCGGGACTAGCGCTGGCATGTTGAAGTTTGTGGTGGACGTCGCAAAGCGTAATTAGATTGTCCAAGCTATTATCGCCACCTTGGGTTACCGGGCGCAAATGGTGTATTTCCAGCCAGCGAGTACGTTCACACCGGACTCCCGACCTATCCCGATGGGAGCATCATGCTGAATCTCGAAGGTTGATTTCATGTCTGGTTTTCGATGTCGTACCCTTCTCTGAGTCACCTCGTTGGGCGAAGCAGCAACTGGTGGTAATATTTCCGACTTAACCGCGCAGCTCGCAGCAATCCCCGCGCCAGCCCACTCGTTCCTGGTTTACTCCCAATCACCGCAAGGATTTAATCCGTCAGGCGCCCATCCGGATAGATCTGCTCGATGGTCAGTGGCCCGCCCAGATAGAAATGCCAAAGTTCATCGCTCGCAATCCGGTGCAGGCGCGAGCGAGCCCCTTGGAGCAGCAGAAAATAAATTGCCGTTGAAAAACAACGGTGCAGCGGGTCAATCATTCCACGGGCACGGTAGCTTTCGGCGTAAAATCCGCCTTCGGGGTGGGGCTTCAGATTAAAAAGTTTCACGAGTTCTGGAATGCCGGGCAAGGCGCCTCCTTTTGCAGCTTCTGGTGCCAGCGATAAAATAAGGAGTCCCCGCCAAGCCGTTTTAACAGCACCGCTTCGGCATCCTTCCGCGGCATGGCAACTGCGGCATTCCAGATATCCTCGAACAAAAGACGAGTCGCGCCCAGCGCCAGCGAAGGAAAGGCGCCTTCGGCTATCTCGCCATAACTTACGATCAGCAGCCGGCGCCAAAGCTCGCGCAACGCCCGCTCGTAGCTTGCTTCGTGCAGGCACCCTGAGAGCTCGGTTGCCCGCTTCAAGGTCTTGGTCGAAAGAGGGGAGTCCAGCTCGAGGGTTTCGAGCACCCGCCCTGCATCGCGCCCCAGAAAGCGCGCCGGGCGATTCGGCGCAAGCGTTGCCAGCATTGCCGTAAACACGTCGCGTGCAAAAAAAGTCGCGCGGCCCTGATACCATTTTGTGTAGACGACCTGCCCTGAGCTCGAAAGCTTTTCGCGAAGATGCCAAAGGCGGCCTACGCGATCATCGCCCGTCTCGTCCCATTCCCAGCGCATCGGGCTACGCGGGTGCGCCACGGACCACAGCGATCGCGGCAGCGGCTTGTTGTTGATGGGAAAAACGAGCAGTATTCCGTGCTGCTCGATTGCTTTTACGGCGGTGCTCAGCTTCATGCCCCTTCATCCTGCAACACCCGGGGTAAAATCGCAATCGTCCCTGATTTCAGCCCGCCCGGCTGGTAAACGCGGCCTGAAAATGTTACGGCGAACGCATGAGCCCCAGGAACATTCGCGGATTTGCCAGTGACAACAATGCAGGAATTCATCCCGCCATTCTGGCTGCGATAGCCGAAGCCAACCAGGGTCACGCCTCGGCGTATGGCGACGATGATTATACGGCGCGTGCAGTCGTGAAATTTCGCGAGCACTTCGGTAACGACGCCGACGTCTTTTTCGTATTCAACGGCACGGCCGCCAACGTGCTCAGCTTGATGACCCTGACGTCGTCGTTTTCGGCCGTGCTGTGCGCGGCCACTGCCCATATCGAAAACGACGAGTGCGGCGCACCCGAAAAATTCACGGGCTGCAAGCTGGTCACGATTGAAACGCCTGATGGCAAGCTTACGCCCGAGCTGCTCAGACCTTCGATCAAGGGGGGCGGCGATCAGCACCACGTGCAGCCCCGGGCGATTTCCATCTCACAAACCACCGAGCTGGGAACGGTGTACACCGCGGCCGAAGTGCGCGCGCTGGCCGATTTTGCGCATGCCCATGGCATGTTTTTGCATATGGACGGCGCAAGAATTTCAAATGCGGCGGCCAGCCTTCATACCACTCTGCGCGCAATCACGCGCGATGCGGGTGTCGACGTGCTTTCGTTCGGGGGAACCAAGATCGGGCTTATGCTGGGGGAGGCGGTGGTATTTTTCAAACCCGAGCTGGCGCGTGATTTCAAGTTCGTCCGCAAGCAGGGCATGCAGCTCAGCTCGAAGATGCGCTTCATCGCGGCGCAGTTCGACGCCCTGCTCGCGGGGGATCTGTGGCGCCGCAACGCCAGCCGGGCCAACTCCATGGCCCGGCTGCTGGCGGGCGGCC
>JACQAW010000384.1 GCA_016194725.1 Deltaproteobacteria bacterium | reverse complement strand
TCTGCGTCCCTGCTCAAGGCTGACAACTGCCTCCTTGAGTTCAGGAAAATTGAATTCCACTTTGATAATTCCCATGTTCAACATACTTTGTGTCTCCAGTCGGTTTGTAAACCGCTGGACACGGAATTTTTGGCGCTACCCTCGCGCGGGGCCGTTCTTTATCAGGCGCCCTATGCCGCAGACGCTCCATCAAAAACCGTGATTAGGTCGCCATCAAGTATCGTGACCACTCTCATAAGCTGACAAAGAGAACACTCGGAAGCGATTGGCTATTGTGGGTGATTTTTGTCTTGAATGCAGGCATCACCCAAGATCATGTTTATGCATATTGGCGGCATGGGCGACGAGGAGAAGCTGGCATCGGCGGTGCGGGATGTCTTTACCGCACTCAAGGAATCGACGAAAATGACATTTCCCAAAGTGAACCTCGATCCTGCTATGACCTCACTCGACCCAAAGAGGATCGACGACGCCATCGGGCGCTCCGGAATACTTAAAGACGGAGTTTATAAAATCACCGTCGGGCGCACCACGCAAATGGATGGTCACGACATGGGCAACGCCATGGGCGTCAATACCTGGGCTGCTTTTGTGGGCAACGACAAGCAGGCGGTGGTCGATGGTGATTTTGCGATGTTAGAAAGCGAACTTCAAGGCGTTCTCAAGGAGCTTCGCAATTCCAACATCAATGTCGTCGCAATCCACAATCATATGACCATGGAAAATCCCAGGATCATCTTTTTACACTTTTGGGGCATAGGCGGCGCGGCCGATCTGGCCAGCGGCATCAAGTCCGCGCTGGATACCCAGAACTTAAGATGATTGATTCCAGGTATGACGTTCGCTTTGACCACCTTTGCACCAGGCATAAAGCGCGTCGTACATGACCATGCCGTGTTTGAGCATCTCATGGTCATTCTGAAAGTTGTAAGAGAGCCCAAGGCTCAAGGCATGCAGGCCGGCAGCTTGTGGCGCAATGTCGTGACGATCGGTATCAGCGCCTCTAACGATCACGGCAAGCTTTTGAAGCGCAGGGTCATCGAGCTTATACTTTTTAAGAAAAGTATCGAAGCTGCAAAGCTCACCCTCGTGGGTTAGTTCGACACCTGGAACATCGTAGGGAATCGCACCAGTTTCTTTGGCGACCTTAAGGACATCTTCCGTCGGCACGTATAGGAATTCCGGGCTCTTGTCGATGAACCTCTCAATGAGCCAAGGGCATGCGATGCGGTCAATCTTCGGACGTTCACGCGTGACCCATTTCATTTGATTCTCCTTTTAAAGATCTTCAAGATCTCTGATTTGGGCCGCTCGATGAGTTCAGCCAACAGACCGCTTTCCTCGATTACCCCCTCGTTGAGTACCACAGCATTACGACACAAAGCAGTGGCCTCGAATGGGTCGTGACTTACCAAGATTAGCGTGATCTTGCGCCTATCGGCCAGAGAGGCAATTTCATCGAGCAGCCGCATCTTGGTCAAGAGATCGAGGCCCGAAAAGGGTTCGTCGAGCAGAAGAAATTTTGGCGTCAATGCGACCGCCCGAGCCAGGGCAAGGCGCTGTTGCTGGCCGCCGGATAGCTGACCTGGCATACGTTGGTAGAGCCCCTCAATTGCGCACAACTTAAGTGCTTCAAGCGCGCGATTGTTCTTTTCGTCTTGAGTGCAGTTTACGCCGGACAGTCCCAGCATCACGTTTTCAAGCGCCGATAGGTTTGGCCAGAGCGCCAGATCCTGAAACACCATCGCGAGCTCGCGTTTATGGGCGGGTACGGCGATGCAGCTCGAAGATGAGATCACGGCTCCATTCAGGTAAATCTCACCGCGATCCGGCGCATCAAGCCCGGCAAGCAGACGGAGAACGGTTGACTTGCCACATCCCGAAGGCCCGGTGATCGCGACATGCACGCCTTCTTGGATGTTAAAAGACACCTCTTTAAGCGCGAGGGTAGCGCCAAATTTTTTTGAAACCGCTCGAAATTCAAAAGTATGTGGCTTCACTGCGCGAGCCTCCCGCTAACGGCACTACTCAGCAACAGGAGTAGGACTGCACCGGCGACATAGAGCAGGCAAAGAGTGGCTACTAACGCTTCGGGCGCATTTGCCATGACCGTAAATATCGCTACTGGAAAGGAGTCTTCGCCTGGTGGCCTGAGAAGTAATACCGTGCCAACCTCTGCAGTGGCGAGCAGTGCAACCAAGGCAAAGGACAAAGCGCCTATCGGAGCAAGCCAGGCAGCCAAGATGTGCCTGATATATTGAAACAAGTTAAGTCCGTGTACCGACGCTGCTGATACCCACGATTGCGAACTTAGACCCAACCTGCGCATCAGAAGAATTGCAGCGACCGGAAAAAAACGAAGAGCCAGGGCCAGGCATACCGTAAACCTGCTTCTGAATAAGGGATCTAACCATGCAGGTACCGCCGACCCAGCCTGGATCAATCCCAAACCGGTCAGAGTTGGCGGCAATGCCAGTATCAAGAGCAAGCCAACGATCACTATGCCGCGGTTTTTCGGACTGCGCCCGGCACCAATGGCTACCACCGCGGCAAATACGACGGCCATAACAGCGG
>JACQAW010000383.1 GCA_016194725.1 Deltaproteobacteria bacterium | reverse complement strand
TGATCCATCCCCACTTCTGCGTAACCCGCCTGTTCGAGCAGGCCCCGACCCAGCTCATAGAGCTCGCGCTTGGCGTTACCATCGGGCAGGTCGGCTTCGGTGAATCGCCGCTGGCTGGGCTTGATCCAGGGCACGTGCGCATAACCGTAATAGGCGATGCGGTCGGGTCGAAGCGCCATGACCGCTTCGACCGTGCTTTTCACGCTGGCCTTGGTTTGAAAGGGCAACCCGTAAATCAGGTCGTAGTTCACGCTGGTAAAGCCCAGGCCTCGCGCGCAGTCTGTCACCTGCCGCACCTGCTCCACACTTTGCACGCGATGCACGGCCTCCTGCACCTTTTCGTCAAAATCCTGAATGCCCAGGCTCAGCCGGCGAAATCCCAGGCGCGCCAGTGTTTCAAGATGCGCTTCGGTGGTGACGCGCGGGTCAGCTTCGATTGAAAATTCATGGGACGCCGCGAGCCGGGTGCCTTTCAAAAGCCCGCTCACCAGCTCTTCAAGCTCGCCTGCCGAAAGAAACGTGGGCGTGCCCCCACCCAGATGAAGTTCCGAGAGCGGAATTTCAGCAACTCCCAGACCGCGCAGCCGCTCACGGTAAAGCTTCCACTCGGCCAGCACCGTGCGCACGTAGGGCTGCCCCACGTCAACCTTGCGCGTGATGCGGGTGTTACATCCACAATAAGTGCACAGGCTCTGGCAAAACGGCACGTGCACGTAAATGGCCGCGCCAGCGCCGCTCGCGCCACTATCCAGAAGCCCCTGCGCCACGCTTTGCAGCCATTCATCGGTGCCCGGCGTGGTTTCCCAGTAGGGCACCGTAGGGTAGCTTGTGTAGCGTGGGCCCGTGACGTTGTATTTTCGAAACAGCTCGCTCACGAGAACATCTCTTTCTGAATGCGCAGAAACAGCCGCACGTTGTGCTCTGGGGTTTTCGGCAAAACGCCGTGGCCCAAGCCACAGACCCAGGCACGTCGGATGTCGGCCGGCAACGCCAGCACGCTGGCAAAAACCTGTCTCAACCTGGCCTCCAGATCCGCTGGCTCCAGAAACAGCCAGTTCGGGTCAATATTGCCCTGGATGGCGAACTCGCCGCTCCACTCGCGCAGCACGGTGGGCAGGTCGTGGTTCCAGTCGATGCCCAGGCATGCAATGGGCAGCCCGCGCAGCTCGGCCCAGTGCCGAGCACCCGTATTCTTGGAATAATAAACCACCGGCACGCCGGGACAAAGCTGGGCAAAACGCTCGAGAACCGCTTGCAGGGCCGGCACGGCGGTGGCCCGATACTCCGCGGGCGTAAGCTCGCCCGCGCACGTGTCAAAAAGCGCCACGCAGTCGGCTCCCGCGCGCGCTTGCAGGGCCATGTTTTGAGCAAGCAGGTCCAGAAGCTTGACGCAAAAGCTGTCAAAACGCCCGTCCCTCAGGCCCTCGTGCGCCGAGCGTTTCACCGAGCGATCCAGATTCTGATGCGAGCCTTCGACCGCGTAATAATAAAGCGTAAGCGGCGCGCCCACGAAACCGATCAGCCCTTTATCAGCCGGCAACCTGGCACGAATGAGTCGCAACGCCTGCGCCTGAAAATCCAGGTGCCCGGCCAAAGCCACGCCGCCCTTGAGCCGAGCCACATCGGCACGCTCGCGCAGCTGAAAGTCAAGCTTTGGGCCTTCTTCGAAATTCAGGCCCATGCCCATGGCTTCGAGCGGAAACAGAATGTCCGAAAATAAAATGCCGGCATCAAAGCCGAAGTCGTCCAGCGGGCCAAACGTGACCTCGCAGGCCAGCTCGGGCTTTTTGCAAAGATCGATAAAAGAATTTGCCGCGCGCAGGCGCTGGTAATGTGAATGGTAGCGCCCGGCCTGGCGCATGAACCACACCGGGGGCCGGCCTTCATTGGAATGGTTCAGCGCGGACTTGAAAATATTCTCGCTCATGATGGGATCCTCTCGGCGTTGTTTGTGTCTGCGAGCAGATACCCTACTCCGCGAATGCTTTTGATGATCTGCGGATTTTCCGGGTCCGTTTCAATGATTCGGCGAAGGCGCATAACGAAGTTGTCGATGGTGCGCGGGCTGGGAAATTCGTTTTCAGACCAGACGTGATTCAGGATTTCGTCGCGGCTGACCACGCGATTTTTGCGGTCGACCAGCAGTTTGAGCAGCTCGCACTCTTTGTGCGTCAGCGCATGCGTCACGCCGCCCGACCGGGCCGTGAACTTCGAAAACTCGATCAACGCCTGCCCCACGCGCAACGGTTGCGCTTCAACACCAGCCAGGTCGGTGAAATACCGGGCTCGTCTGAGCGAGCGGCGAATGCGCAACAGCAGCTCTTTGAGGTGAAACGGCTTGACGATGTAATCTTCGGCGCCCAACTCCAGGCCACGCACGCGGTCTTCGGGGTTGCCCAGCGCGGTCAGGAAAATAATGGCGGTGGCGCGGTGGTCGTCGCGCAGGGCTTCGGCCAGGCTGAAGCCCGAGCCATCGGGCAGGCCCACGTCAAGCAAGGCCAGGTCAAAGCGCCGGTCCTTGAGGGCGTCGCGGGTTTCCTGCACGCCTCGCGTCCAGGTGACCTCGAAGCCTTCGCGGTCCAGGCGTTCCACGAGCGTTGAGCCCACGTTTCTTTCGTCTTCGACCACCAGCACGCGCTCAGCCATTGGCGGCTCCCCCCTGGCGAAACCAGAGCGAAGTTTCCAGCTTCGGTGAAGTGGCGAATTCCGCGCGACCACCCATGCGTTGCATGAGCGCTGACACCAGATACAAGCCCACTCCCGCGCCCTGCGACTCTGGGCCCTTTTCAAAGAGCTGACCCAGCTTTCTGGCGTCACCCTTGAAGCCCAGGCCGTCGTCGGAGTAGCGCAAAACCACCCAGCCATCGCGTTCTTCCGTCGTCAGATTGACGGACATTACTTTTTCCTGACCGGAATGGCGCATGGTGTTTTCGAGCAGGTTTTTTAGGATGATCTGCACCGCGCCCGGGTCGGCCTGAATCTGGCTTTCGGTCACGTTGGAATTCACGCGCAGCTTTAAGCCGCGCCCTTCGTCCCAGGTGCGCAGAAAATAATCCAGCCAGGGTTTGAGCAAAAAGGACTGGCTCAGGACGGAGCCGCCTCCCTCCACCCTTGCCAACTCCAAAGTCCGCTCGACCTGCGACTCAAGCCTACTCGTATCTTCGAGCAGGCGTCCTACCAGCTTTTCGCGGTGTTCGCTGTCGCTGGCGTCGGCGATGGATTCGGCCTGAAGCCTGATACTGGTCAGCGGCGTGCGCAGCTCATGCGTAAGCGAAGCAAAAAAAGCCTGCACTCCGCGCGCGCGCCTGGCCTCGCGCCAGTACAGCGAAAAAAGCAGCGCGGTGGCGGCCATGAGAAAACCGAAAAACGTGGCCGACTCCCAGAACAGCATGCGTTGGGTGCGCTGCCAGTGCTCGTGCGCCGTGCGCAGCGAAATTCCGGTCTGGCCCTCAAGCTCGGCGATACGCGAAGCCTGGCGCATGAGCAGCCGGCCCCACCACGCGCCCAGCAGGCAGATCGTGGCAAGCCACAGCAGCTGCGCCGCCAGCATGAGGCGCAGGCGCTGGTTGGGCAATACTGAGATGCGGCCCTTACCGGTCATGCGCTAGCTTGCCGACCTTCCGCTGATTTCGCCCAAGGCCTGCACCAGGCCGTCGAGCTGCGTGTCGGAATGGGCGGTTGACAGAAAAGCCACCTCGTAGCCACTCGGTGCCAGGTAAAACCCGCGTGCCAGCAACGCGTGAAAAACCTCGGCAAAGCGGCCTTTCTGCTCGGCTGGAATTTCATTGGGTGCGCGAACCATGCCGTCCGCGGTGGCCACCTTGCCCAGCACGGGCCAAAACAGCGAGGCGAAATTTTGCACTTTAGCTCCGGTCACCTTTTCCAATGAACGCGCGAGTTTTTCGGTACGGGCGGCGAGCTTTTCGTAGGGGTTGTCGCGCAGAAGTTTTTTCAACGTCGCGAGCCCCGCGGCCATCGCAACTGGATTGGCGCTGAGGGTTCCCGCTTGATAGACCGGGCCGGAAGGCGCCACCAGATCCATGAGCTCGACGCGGCCGCCGTAGGCGCCTACCGGAAAACCGCCGCCGATAATTTTTCCGTAAGTGACCAGGTCGGGCTTAAGGCCCGTGAGTTCGGCCATGCCGCCAAAGGCCACGCGAAAACCCGTGATGACTTCGTCAAAAATCACGAGCGCGCCAGCCTTACGCGCGATTTTGCAAAGTGCGGGCAGAAATTCGTCGGTTTGCAGCAAAAGGCCGTTATTGGCCGGCACCGGCTCGACAATCACCGCCGCGATTTGCGGGCCGTGCAGCCCAAAGGCTTCTTCGAGTGCTTTGAGGTCATTAAGCGGCACCACGATGGTTTCGCTCGCGACCGCGGCGCTGACTCCGGCGCTGTCAGGCGACGCCATCTCGGCCAGGCCCGAGCCCGCGCGCACGAGCATGGAGTCGGTGTGGCCGTGGTAGCAGCCGTCGAACTTCAAAATCTTCGGGCGGTTGGTCGCCGCCCGCGCCACGCGCAGCGCCGACATGACGGCTTCGGTGCCCGAGTTCACGAAGCGCACCTTTTCGGCCCACGGAATCTTCGAGACGATCAGCTCGGCCAGCTCGAGAGAATAGGGCTCGGCCGCACCGTACGTCCAGCCGCGATCGATCGCGCGATGCACCTCCCGCGCGACCTCCTCGTCACCATGGCCCAGAATCAGCGGGCCCCACGACAGGCAAAAATCTACGTACGCCTTGCCTTCAACGTCACGCAGGCAGGCCCCGCGCGCCGATTCGATAAAGCGGGGCACGCCGCCCACGCCGCGAAACCCGCGTACTGGCGAATGCACGCCGCCGGGGGCAACTTTCCTGGCTCGTTCAAAAAGAGATTCCGATTTCGTCATAAGCACTCCTTTAACCATTCCTTCGCGTAACGCGCGCCGTAGGTGATCACCATGCTGGCGCCCGCCCTGAAAAATGCCGTCCACGACTCCACATGCGCCGCCGGACCTTGCACCAGGCCCTGCGCCGCCATGAGCTCAATGGCAGCGAACTCACCGCTGACCTCGTACACAGCCCAGGGCTTTTCAATTTCTTTCGAAAGCTTCGCCAGAATATCCAGATAAGGCATGCCCGGCTTCACCATCAGAATGTCGGCGCCCTCTTCGGCATCGCGCCGTGAGCTGGCCAGCGCGTCGGTGGGCCGCGCCGGGTCGATTTGATAAGTCGCGCGGTCCTTGAGCTGAAGGTCGCCCTTGGGGGCCGAGTCGGCTGCCGCACGAAACGGGCCGTAGAATTTGGAGTTGAATTTTGCCGAGTAGCTCATGAGCAACGTGCGCTCGAGTCGATTGGCGTCGAGTATTTCGCGGATGGACCGAATGCGGCCGTCCATCATGTCACTCGGGGCCACGCAGTCGGCGCCCGCCTGCGCGTAGGTCAGCGCCGCGCGCGCAAGTTCAGCCACGGTAGCGGCATTTTCGACGTGGTCGCCGTCATTCGAAACAATTCCGCACTGGCCGTGCGCGGTGGCCGAGCAAAGACAAACGTCGACGGCGATCCAAAGATCTTTTCCGAAGCGTTTGCGAAGTGCCGCGATTTGCCCCGCGGTGTAATCGAAGTTGAAAGCACGGGTGGCTTTTGCGCCGGGTACGCCAAAAAGCAGCAGTTTTTCGGCGCCGGACTCCAGGTCGGTCTCGACCTGCCTGAGCAGCGAATCGGGCGTCTCGCGAAATACTCCGGTCAGGCCCGGGACGGGTTCACGTTCACGAATGCCTTCAACCGCGAAATGGGGCTGAATCAGGCGGCGGCGATCGACAAACACCTCGCGCGTAAGGTCGCGAATCGCGGGCGACTGCCGCAGGCGTCGCAAGCTTAAATTTTCACCCATTTCTTCCACTCCTCAACCGACGGAAAAACATCAACGGCCGATACGCCCGAAGCCATTAAAACTTCGCTCGTCTTGCCCGGACCGCATGCATGCCTGGCCTTGCCGCTCACCTGCCCGCGCAGCGCCTCGAACTGCGAGCCGCTGGACCAGAAAACGTGAGTGGCCTGTTTTAAAGAATCGACCTCACCCTTACCAAAATCCGGCTGCACACGGTATGTCGGAATGACCCGACCCCAGCTCCAGCCGTCGATTGCATTGCAATGCGTCAAAATATCCCATTGCTCGGCGTTTGGCAAGCCAAGCACGGGCTCGGTCAAAGTTGACTTTACGCCTTCGAACCCCAAATTCTCGGCGCAGCCCTCGACCCAGAGGCCCTGTAAGGCCAGCTTGAACCACGATTTTGTTCCCGAGGTCCAGATCCTGGCGCTTTTTTCAAAACGCACGCCTTCGGCCGCACGGGAGTGGGCGGCGAAAACCGCGCCGGTCACCCCCGACTCCGCACGGGCCAGCGGCTGCGTCTTGAATACGGCGTCACGCAGGGCCGAGCCATCCCACGCGCGCAAGGCCGCAGGGCTGGCCGCGGGCGCGGTCCAGCGAAGCTCTTCCACTGATTTGTCATCGGAAAGCCGCCCGCGAATGAAAAACAGGTCGCCCAATTTTTCGTGCGCCACCGAGGTTGCGCCAAAACGCTGGTGGCAGCCCCCGCCCCACTCGCGCAGCAGCTCGCGCTCGATGCCCACGTGGCGTGCGGTTTCGGTGCAGTGAATTTTTCTGATCAGGGCAAGAGCTTCAGAGTCCTTCGCCCGGCACTCAATAGCCAGCGCTCCCTGTGCTGGGGCCGTGGGACATTCCCGCAAAGGCAAAACCATCCAGCGCACGCCTTGCAAAAGCTGCGAAAGCTCAGCCCGGCCCTTTTCATCTTTCCACAGGCGGATTAGCCCGGCAAATGCGAGCACCACGCCGTCCAGGTGCTTGGGCGCCGTTGGCGGCTCGTGCAGCCGGCTGGCGCGCGTGTTGACGTTGCCGCGAATTTCGACCAGTTCCACTTTCGGCACGCCAAAAGCGAGACGAGGCAAAGCCTGCTCAAGAAAAGCCGGAATGTTTTCAATTCGCCGGGGCGCGGAAGTGCCGATTTTGAGAGTCGCGCCGCGGGCAAGCTTGCCCAGCACGTCGGGCCCGAACAAAATCACGTCGCGCGGATTCTCGCGGCGGGGAATGGCCGCGAGCTGCAGCGGGTGCGGGCGCTCAAGGCTCAGGTCTTTCATCGAATGCACGGTAAGGTCGACGTCGCCCGTGGTCAGCACCTGGTCTATTTCAGCGACAAAAAATTCCTTGCCCGTCACCTGGCTGAGCGGAATGTCCTGAATGCGATCGCCGCGCGTTTCGATCCCTACCAGCTCGATGCTCAAACCGGGATTCACGGCTTCGATTTGGCGCGCCACCCACGAGCTCTGGGCCCATGCCAGCAGCGAACGGCGGGTTCCCAGCTTCAAACTTCTCGAAATCATACGAATGCTCCCAAATCCTCCCAGCCATGCGCCAGGGTTATCGAACCGCCAAGGCTCCTGAGCTGCGAACGCTCGGCGCACATGCGCCGGGCAAGCCTGAGCTGGGAATCGCGAACTTCCGCCTGCGACGAACGTAGTTCGAACAGGCTGTCGAGACCGTAAAATTCGGGTACCTTTTCCCAGCCGTCGACGCTTTGCCCTCGCAGGCAACCCAGGTGCAGGATGATTTTTTTTTCCGCGTCCATGCGGCTGCTCCACCACGCGATTCGTCGCGCGTCACCGGCCGCGCTGGTGTCGAGCGGAATGCACACCACGACGTGAGTGGCGACGCGCCAGCCTTCTTCTTCAGAGTCGAGCACCGCGACGCGCCTGGCGCCCTGACCGCGAAGATCTGCAGCCAAAACCTGCGCCAGGGCCGGGGTGCGATTCCAGACGAGAAGCTCGGACTGCAGCAGAAATGGTGCGACAGAGCGCGCAATTTTTCCGGCGCCGACAATGAAAATGCGATCGCTTGCGCCTTCGAGCGCCAACATCCGGCGAACCAGCGTGCCATATGAGGCACCCCCCAGATTTTCCAGGTGTCGCGAACGAATTTCTTTGGTGTCTTCGAAGATCCTATGAATCCAGGGGCGCAGCTCAGCTGCGAGCTGAGCCGAGATGGGCCCAGCGGGAACCGCCTCGAAGTCGCGCCAGGCCTGCTTGAGCTGACCAAACACATCGGTTTCTCCGGCGATCGCGCTTTCCAACCCCGAGGCTACCCGAAGAAGAAATTGATAGGCTTTTTCCCCCGTATAAGTCTCGACTCGCATTGGAGTTGTGGGTGTGGCGCACAAATGCTCGCAGACCTCAAGCCAACCAATCCAGAGTTGGCGCTGGCAGGTGTCGAAAAAAAAAGTGCCCGGAAAATCGCCGGCGCGCCCGCTGGGGCAGGGATTCTTTGGTGCGCGCTTATCAAGATGTCTGATGCAAAGCTGATCGATTCGCATGCCTCAAGATATCCGGGCAAACCCACTGATGTGTCACAGCTTTGTCATGGCCTGAAAAGTTTTTGGCACGAGCAAAAGCAACCTTGAAAAAACCCGTGTTTCCGACAAAACTTGCACCATGATGAAACCTCAAAGCAAGCCGGTCGCCCTGCTGATTTTGGCTCTTTCTGGCTGGACGCTTGACGCCAGGGCTCTTGACGCACTGCCTGATCGCCCGCCCGTTCCCAAAGACAACAAGATGACGCCCGCCAAGATTGAATTGGGTAAACAGCTGTTCTTCGAAAAACGGCTTTCGCACACCAGCGAGGTATCCTGCAACTCCTGCCACGACGTTACGGGAAGCGGAACCGACAACCAGCCTTTTTCGACCGGCATCAAGGGCCAAAAAGGCGGCCGCAACTCACCCACGGTGTGGAATGCGGCATTCATGGGCGTGCAGTTCTGGGACGGCCGCGCGGCAAGCCTTGAAGAGCAGGCCAAAGGGCCTATGATCAATCCGCTCGAAATGGGCATGCCCAGCCACGACGAGGTGGTCAAACGGCTGAGCGATATTCCCGAATATCGCAAGCGCTTCACCCAAGTGTTTGGCAAGAACAGCTTGAACATCGACAATGTCGCGCGCGCGCTGGCCGCTTATGAGCGCACTTTGATTACGCCCAACTCGCCTTACGACCAGTTTCTAAAAGGAAACTTCAAGGCGATGAGCCCCAACGCGCTTAGCGGCCTGAAGCTGGTGCAAACCGTGGGCTGCACCGCGTGCCACTTTGGCGCGACTTTCAATGGCCCGCAAAGATCGGGTACGGGCTTTTACCAGAAGTTTCCGCTCATTCCCGGAAGCGAATATGAAAAGAAATACAAGCTCACCGAAGACGCCGGGCGCTTCAACGCCACGAAAAACGAACTCGATCGCGGAATGTGGCGAGTGCCCACGTGGCGGAATGTGGCGCTTACGGCGCCCTATTTCCACAATGGGTCAGTACCAACTCTCGATGAGGCCGTGCGCGTGATGGCCAAAACACAGCTCGGAAAAGGGCTGACCGAGGAGCAGGTGCGCGACATCGTCGCGTTTCTGAAAAGCTTGACGGGCGAGCGGCCGAAGCAGACGGTGCCCGCACCACTCTAAGAAAATCAGTCTTCGGTTTGGGTTTCGACCTTAAACCGAAACAGAGCCTAGGCCCTCCTGCCCCCCAACGAAGCCCCTCGTAAAATCATATTCACCTCGTTGATGATTCGCTCGGTCAGGTCGAGCCGGCGATGCTTGGGAAGGTCCAGCACCTCAGCGCCGACCGTAAAGGCCACCGCGCAGATCGCTTCGGCCGCAAGGCCGGCCTCTTCGAGCGGCCGCTTCGCTTTGCGGCTCTCACGCTCCAGATCAACGGTCAGGTCTTCGACGAAGCGGTTGATCTCGGCGTGCAGTGCCTTCTGGAAGCTGTTCGAGCCACCCTGGCGCTCGCCCAGCAGCACGCGAAACAGATTGGGGTTCTCGGTGACGTACTTGATGAAAGTCTCAACCGACCCGCGCGCCACGCCTCCGCGCCTTTGAAACCGGCGCCTGGCTGCTCGCAGCAGCTCACGCAGCCCCAAGCCGACCTCGTCGACCAGCACCAGGCCCAGCTCTTCCATATCACGAAAATGCCGGTAAAAAGCCGCAGGCGTAATGCCCGCTCCCTTGCACACCTCGCGCAGGCTGAGCGTCGCGAAACCACGCTCTGCGCTAAGCCTGAGCGTGGCGTCGATCAGCTTCCGTCGCGTCTTTTCCTTCTGCTCGGCACGGCTTTTCATAATCGAAACTTAACATCGCCGATTTGACTCTTATAGTAAACACTTGTATACCGAAAACGAGTAGCGGGGAGTTTTTACAGAGGGGAGTTCATGATGTTGATCATGTTACTGACGGCCGGCGCCGCATTTCTGTTCGGCTATTTTCTGAATATTTTGTACATCACGGTTTTCTACCACCGGGGCCTGACCCACGGTGCGGTTCGGCTTAGCCCCGCCACCCGGCGCTGGGTCGTGCTGACCGGCAACTGGGTCACGGGCCTGGACCCCAAGGGCTGGGCCTGCATGCACCGGATGCACCACGTCTATTCCGATACGCCGCAAGATCCGCACAGCCCCATGCAGCTGGGAATCTGGGGGGTGCTGCCCGGCCAGCTGCACTCTTACAAAAGAACGCTGTCGCGCCTGCAGGCCGGCAACGCGAAATATCTCTCCATGGTTTCAGATCTCGATTTCCCCGTAAACTGGCTCAACCGAAACAAGCTTTGGGTTCTGCCCTATTTTCTTCACGTCCTCATTGGACTCGCGGTTGGCGCGGTGACGCACCTGCCGCTCGTGGGTTTGGCTTACTGGATGGGCATTATGAGCCATCCGCTTCAAGGCTGGATGGTCAACGCGCTCTCGCACCGTTTTGGTTACTCGAACTACGAGCTGGGCGATCACTCGCGCAACAACTGGCTGGTCGCGCTGCTGGTTTTTGGCGAAGGCTACCAGAACAACCATCACCACAAGCCGGAGTCGGCGAATTTTTCGGCCAAAGGCTGGGAATTCGACATGGGCTACTGGCTTTGCCTGCTTGCCGAGCAATGCGGCCTGCTCCAGATTCCGCGCGCGCCTGAGCCCATGAGGCGGCAGCCGCGCGAAATGCGCGTCTTCTGAAGTCGGCTGAACCGCAAAATACACCTGTTTTCCATGGCTTTATCCCTGCCTGTGTCAGTTTGACACAGATTGCGGCCAACCCCTAAATGCGAGATAATAGCCTTCTGGGGGACGTTTTATGGCTGATCTACGTCGTATACTTGCGCACTGGTCCGTCGCGGGCGTGGCAGGGCTTTGCGCGGTTTCATTAAACGCGGGCAACGCGGGCGCGGGAGAAAGCGAAGAGTCAGACCTTTCAGGAAATCTTGAGACGCTCATGGCGACACGATTTTCAAAGGTGGGCGACGTGCAGCGCACCTACGATAAAGATGGCCACCTGATTCAGGCAATCTATCCCGACTCGCCCACTCGCGGCATCACCGAAACGCTGACGATCAATGAGCAGACCGGCCTGTGGCTGCGGCGCTTCGAAATAGGCCACACCCTGATTCGCGAAGAGCGCGAGCAGTTCGGCGAAGGCGAACGGCTGCTGAGCCGGCAGACGGTTTGGAGCAGCAAAAAAGACGGCAAGCTCGATCGCCGCCTGGTCGAAAAATTTGTCGCGGTGGAAGTGGAAAGCCACAGCTACGAGCTGGTGGCTGGCAAATGGCAGGAAAAAGAATCCAAGAAGGAATCGACGCTGGTCATGGGGCCGTCGCCGGCTCCCGTGGGGCAATACGCCGAGTGTCTCAAAGACGCGGGCAAGGCGGCTAACAGCGCCAAAGCGCAGGAAAGCTGCCGAAAACTTCTGGACGGCATCCTCAACCTCGATGTGACCAACTACACGGCTTACGCGAATCTGGAATGCAACGACGCCAAGAACAGCCAGATTTTTCTGCCCGAAGGATTTCGCATCGACACCGCCAGCTGCGGCAACGACCCTTACGTCCTCCAGCGCATGAAGTCGGCCATCACGTCAATGATGGGCGATATGAAATGCCTGGCCGGCCTTAATCCCGCAGTCTCGAAACGGCTGGCCGCCAAGATCGCCGAAAAACGCCCTCGCTTGAACTGCCTGGGCGGCAGGCTCGAGATGGCCGAAGGTTCGACGCTCTACAAGCGCCTGTGCGGACAGCTGGCCGGCGGCGCCAAAGACGAAGCCTGCATCAGCAAGGTGCTCGCGATGCGCGACCCCAAGACCGGCGCGTTTTACAACAGCGCCACGCCCAACGATGTCTACCTGGTTACCTCGGATCCTCGTATTGGCATCGCGCGAATGGCCGCCGAAGCTGATCGCCGGGCACGTCAGCTCAATGACGACCACAAGCTGGGTTATGGGTTTGAACGGGACAAATGGGTTAATGATGAAATCGAAAGGCAAAAAGCGGAAAGCATGAAGGTTCCCAACGATACGCTGGGCGGAACCATGCTGCACGAGTTTCTGCACCTCGCGGGAATTCCGCACAACGAGCACCCGGTCAAATGCAACGGCAAGCAAACGATCGTGCACAACTGCTACGTGGACGGCGAGTATCAGAAAGATGCGGTCTACGGCTGCCCATCCCTGTGCAGCAACGATTACAGCTCAAAATCGCACTGGACCAAAGAAGGCTGCCTGGCCTGCGTAACCTGGAACAACAAAGGCGCAGACAAAACCAAATGTGACGTCCGCCCAAAATCAGATTGAACGCATGACGTGCCGCCTCTTCGTGCTGATCTTGCTCATGACTCACAACGCGAGCTGCGGACCTCACAGATTCGAGGAGCCGGTCAAAAACCTTTCGCACGCGCGCCTGCGCTCGAGCTGCGAGCGCCGCTGCTGCTTTTCAAGGTCACTTTGCTGGCGTGTACGGTCGAGCACCCAGCCAAAAACCTCGTCACTCAGTTCCATCGAAGACCCTTCGGGATGAAACTGCACGCCAAGTGCCAATGGCCGCGATTCGAATTCCAGGGCTTCGGGAATCCGGCCGTCGTTGGAGATACCGGTAATGTAGGTCGAGGGCGGCTGAATGCGCGCATACGCCCGCACGTCGACCGCCTGATGATGCGACTCACGACCGCTGGCTCCCGGAGCCGCAAGCACCGACGCCGCAAGTGAATCCTTGTCCAGCCAAGCGTGATCGAATACGCCGTACCGGTTTTGGATTCCGTACACCTCGTGAATATCGATAACGAGCGGCAGGCCCTGGCTAACCGCCAGCATCTGCATGCCGTAGCAGATTCCCAGAAACGGCAGCTTGCGAAAACGTTCTTCGCCAAAATACATTTTTCGAAGCTTGAACTCGTGCTCGTCACGGCTGCGGCTTTCATTGGTGTGCTGGCCAAAGCGGGCATCGAGTTCAGCGACCCGCTCGCGGTCTTCGGGCGCGACCGCGTCCATATAGTAACGAGGGTCGACGTCGTCGCCTCCGGGGCTGATGACAGCATCAACGCTTGAGAGCGCCGTGCGCAGATCGGTGCGATCGGCCGCTTCGCGCAAGTCGACGAACTCCACCGAAACTCCACGCTGGGCCGCTGAGTGCTCAACGCGCGCGGTGATGAACTGACCACAGGGGATCGTGCAGCCGATGACCAGATGCTGGTGCGCTGCAAAGGCCGTGGAGACGAAGAGGAGCTGACAGGAGAGCAGCAAGCTGAGTTTGATGAAGAGGCGGCGCATTTGGTCTTGGCTTATGCCTTACTTGACTCATCCTGTCAACATAGGCTACGCCTCCTTACGTCCGGCGCCTTAAGGGGAGGTGCAGCCAATGATTTCGGTGCAGGGTTTGTCACCATCAGCTAGAATACTCCACCGCCTAAAGAGCGCTGAAAATCCAGCAGCCTGGCACCGCCGCGGTTGCTCAAAAGTCTGGCTTTCGTACAGAAAAATGTACTTCACCGCCAAGACTTAAGCGCACGCAGCAGTGGTTATCTGCCGGGTGCACTAGCTCGGAATTCGTCTCTGATCGCGCCACGTTGATCCGCAACCGTGCGGTTCTTTGGAATACGCCCGCGTGGCACCGGACTTGCGATTACTGGCTTTAGAGAAAGAGAGACCCACAGCATGCCCAAGTTACCTGCGAGCCTGCGCTCAGGCGTGTACAAAGGCCTCTTCTTACTTGCCTTCGCGATCGTCTGCACCGGCTGTACCGTGCCGTCAGCCACGCCAGCGACGGGGCAGTCGAGCGCGGACGGTGCCAGCAGCAGCTTGAGTCTGGGGGGAGCCAAATCCACTTCCACAAATCTTCTATCCGACCCGGGCTTCGAAACCAGTGTGTCGGGCTTTAGCGCTCCGGATCGGCTCGATTCGGTGGCACGTACAACATTTCGTCCAATCGACGGCACAGCGAGTCTGTCGGTCTCTCTCTACAATCAGCTGCACCATGCCGGCTGGTCCAAGGCAGCCTCATCGCTACCGCAGCTCAACGCCAACGACTTTTCGGTTGCAGGTACGGTGCGCCCGAACTCGAGCTCGAGTGCTTTGATAGGATTTTGCGCCGTTGCTTATACCACCAGCGGCGCCCAGCTGCGCAACTGCGTCACAGTGGCCTCGGTTGCCGGCAAGTTGACCCGGCTGGGCACCACGCTGACCCTTCCGGCCAAACAATCTTACGCAAGAATCGGTATCGAACTCGGAACAACCAGCAGCACCGCCATTAGCTTTGTGCTCGACGACGTGCTTGCGAAAGTAACTCCGACTCCGACTCCGGCGCCAACACCAACACCAACACCAACACCAACACCAACGCCAACACCAACGCCAACTCCAACGCCGACACCTACTCCAACCCCGGACTCCGTAACCGCCAGTCTCATTTCCGACCCCGGCTTTGAGTCCGGCATCTCGGGCTTTTTTGCCCAAAATGCCTCCGACTCGGTGTCGCGCTCAACCACCTCGCCGATCAGCGGCCTGGCCAGCCTTCACCTGAACATCAACAGCTGGGGCAATAACATCTGGTGGGAAGAAGACGTGACCAACTCGGCTTTGAGCTACGCGAAAAAATTTGTCGTGGCCGCAAAAATGCGCGCCAACACCGTGAGCTCCACTCCGGTCAATTTCTGCGCCGCGGTTCACTATGCCTCGTCGAGCGACAGTGTTTTTCAATGCGTCGCCGCGAATACCACTCCGGGCGCCGTCAGCACTCTTACCGCAAGCATCGTCGTCGACCCCACCCAGCCTTTGGTGGGCCTTGCCATTCGGATCACTACGGTTGGCTCGGCGCCCATCGACTACTCGCTCGACGACGTGTCGGCGGTCTTGACGCTCGCCCCAAACCTGGGCGGCGCCACCACGGGCAGCTCGGGCAGCTCAAGTGGCTCAGGCGCATCAGGCTCAACTGGTGGCTCCGGCGGCACGGGATCGTCGGGCAGCGGCGGCACTACGGGCGGCACCGTTTACCCCGGCTATACCTATAACCTGCCCACCACGCGGCCATTCATTTCGCTGAAGCATTACGAAGGGGCAAGCCACACTTCGGCTGCCTTCAACAAACTCAAGACTTCTGTCGACAACGCCGTCACCGCCACCAATCAGGCCCTGGCTGCGCACTCTTCGGTCATCACGGCCGTCGACAACGTGAACTACACCTACTCGGTCGTGGACTCGATAGTCATGTACGACCTCACCGGTACCCAGGCCTATCTGCAGCAGGCCATTGCAATGACCGACGAGTTCATCAACTCCGAAAACGCACTGGCCAGCGCGGGCAGCATGCCCGCGATTGCCGGCGACTCCTATTATGATGCCGGGTTCTATATGGAACAGGTCGCTCTGACCTATGACTACGGCTATAGTTTGCTGACCGCCACGCAGCGGGCAAACTGGGCGGGCTACGCCCAGCGGGCACTGACCAATATCTGGAGCCCTGCAAGCGCGCAGTGGGGACCCGCGCCAAGCTGGACCGGCAAGCCCTTGTCGTGGAGCGGCTGGGCCACCAACGATCCGGGCGACAATTATTACTACAGCTTCACCAAAGCCACCATGCTTTGGGCGCTGGCCAGCCAGGACGCCAACTGGTTCAACTTTCTGCAATCGCAAAAGTTTCCGCCACTCGTGTCCTACTTCAGCTTTATAAACGGCGGCGGCAGCCGCGAAGGTACCGGGTACGGCACCTCGCATGGCAACCTGTTTGACAACTACAACACCTGGCTGTCGTCGACGGGCGAAAACCTGGCCGCACTCACCCCGCACGCTCGCGACTCGATCGACTACTGGGTGCATGCCACGGTACCGACTCTCGATAAGTTCGCGCCCCTGGGCGACCAGGCTCGCGTGTCTGAACCCGTGCTCTTCGATTATCAGCGCAAGCTGGTCGAAGAGGCCGTGTCGCTCAACAAGGGCACCGCCCAGGCCGCTCGCGGCGCGTGGTGGCTGAGCAAAATCTCGGTCAGCAGCATGACCGGCTCCTACGACTATCGCTTCGATCTCTTGAGCACGCCGGATGCGCCAACCGCACCAACCACTCTTGTCTATGATGCTTCCGGAGTGGGCGCGTTTTTCGCGCGCAGCGATTGGACCACCAGCGCCACCTGGCTTGAGACTCAAGCGGGCACGTACGACCAGTCCCATGCACATCAAGATCAGGGCTCGTTTACATTTTATCACAAGACGTGGCTGGCCGTGACATCCAACATCTGGTCACACAGTGGCTTGAATCAGGACGTGGGCTCGCACAACGAGATCAGGTTCATGCAAGGCGGCAGCGCCCTGCCGCAGAATTTTTCCACCTCGACGAAAACATTTGCCACTACCGGTGGCGTGGTTACCGTGAATGAAGACTTGAGCCCCGCTTACTCCAACAACTCGAGCAGCGTCACCAAGTGGACGCGCGCACTTACTTATCAGGGCACGAGTCTCCAGATCCACGATCTCTGCACGATCGCGTCGGGAGTTTCGCCGGTTTGGCAGCTGCATGTGCCGGTGCAGCCCGTAATCCAGGCCGATGGCTCGATTGTCGCCGGCACTTTGAAAATCACGCCCGTGCTGCCTGCCAACGCAACCATCAAGCTGGTCAGCATGCCCACGGTGAACAGCGACTTCAATTCGGGCTGGAGAATCGAACTTACGGGTGCAAGCCCGGCCAGCTGCGAGTACCAGGTGAATCTGCTGGCTCAGTGAGCCGTTAGCGGTGTTCCGAGCAGCTCAGTCGCAAGTTCGCGGCACGGGCCCTGCCACCGGCACTAAATGGAACAATGGCGCTCAGGTCCAGATTCTCGCGGTTTGGGCAGCGGCTTCCGCCGGCATCGGTATGCGTACACCGGCCTTCATCGCGCACGTTCACCATACGTCGGGTCGAAACCGGAATATAGCGAGCGTCGGCTTCAAGCACTCTCAGGACTGGCGTCTTCTTTGGTTGTTCAAGCCCTTCGAGCGCGCGTCGCCACAGTAAATCATTCATGCCTCGCATAGCCCCTCCCAGGAAATATGGTTACGACCCATGTATCACTGAATGTTCCGAATTCACAGTGTCGTCGAATTACGCACTCAAAGGTCGGCAATCACGAGGACTTCGGCAAAATCTTCAGTCCGATCCGGCGACGCGGCGGCCGCATTCCACCAAACAGCCGCGATCTACGCCGACAGCAGTCGGATAGGCAGCTTTTACCGAAAGAGCATGGGACGGGTGTTCGCGCCGCTACTCAGACCCAGGAATGCAGCAACCGCGTACAACAGCAGTTTGTTTTTCAAGCAAAGGTTCATCACGAAATCATAACACAACGCAGGGCGCGAAAAACCCGGCAATATGCCGCTGGAAATCACCGAATGTCTCAAGTAGGTTTACCGTTCACTTACAGGAGAATTCGATGAAATTTGCATCAATGGTATTCATTTCGATGGCGTTGCTTGCGGGCGCGGCCGTGGCTGCCCAACCCTCAAATCTTTACAGCGTCGCCTTCAAGACGCAAACCTCGAGCTGCACGGGCAAGGATTATCTCGACGCGTACAACCTGCACTTCGGCGAGCGCGACAAGTCGGGCCGGTGCCTCGACAACACGAGCTTGAACTGCATGAAGCGCTTCACGCTTTCGCTGGGCACGGCATTCGGCCCCGAACTTCTAGCCAGTGGACCGAGCATCTGCACCAGCTCGGGCAAGAACTGCGTTGAGGTCCAGTTCAGCTTCGTGCGCGACCCAAAAAGCCCTCAGAACGGTGACGAGTACGTCAGGCTGGCCACCTACGGCCATCGCGGCGGCGGCACCATCAAAGGCGAGTCGGCCCTGGTTCCCGTAGCCAAGGCTTTGGAGGCATCGCGTCGGTACGTCATTTCACTCGACGCATGCCATTACACGTACGTCGATTTCAAGCTCAGCCCCCGCTAAGTAAATCCCACCTTAACGGCACTCAGGGCAATCGTTGTCGATGCGCCTGCGTTCGAGCTTGCACGCCAGCTCGAACGCGGGAATGACGCCATCGGGCTCGCCTGCACGCAGAAGTTGCGTCGTGTCGGCCTGCATGGGCAGGTCAATATTCCAGGGGGACAAGGTGGCGGGAATAAGAATTTCCTCTTTTTCAACGGCCTTGACGTTTGCCTTCCCCTTTTCCTTGCTCTTACCCTTGGGTTTGCTTTCGATCTTGTTCACGACCCGGCTGAACAGAGTCGAGACTTCGATTTGCTTGGCCGAATACTTCAGCGTGAAGACGACTTTGACGTCCGAGTCAGGAAACTTATAGGCGCGCTCATCGGTGCCCGCGCCAAGCTGGGTTGCCGCTTTGTCGAGGTCGAGCAC
>JACQAW010000366.1 GCA_016194725.1 Deltaproteobacteria bacterium | reverse complement strand
TTCCATGCCCAGAAGGCCGCCCCCAACGGGGGAATTCCGGCCTACTACCATCTCAGGCACGGCTACAGCGCCTCCTATCCCGAAACCTCGGGCTATCTGATTCCCTCGTTGCTCAACTCTTACGAAGCTTTTCCGCAGCTGAAGGAAAAAATCGACCTTTCAAAGGTCGTCGCGTGGTTGCTTTCCATTCAGACGCAAAGCGGCGGCTGGGGCCATCTCGATGACTATTTCGACCCGATGGTTTTCGACACCGCCCAGATCGTTCAGGGACTGCTGTCGTACTATCGCCGCAACCCCGTGCCAGAGCTCAAAAAGTCGATACTCGCCGCCTGCGACTGGATTCTCACGACCCAACTACCGTCAGGCGAATGGCAGGAACGCGCGGTCGTCAAGGAACCTTATTGCTACCTTTCCCGGGTTTCCTCGATCCTTGCCGAAACCGGCCTTCACTTTGAACGTCCGGTTTACACGGCCGCCGCGATTCGCAGCTGCGAGGCTTATCTGCGCCGCCAGCAGCCCAATGGCTGGTTCGAAAAATCCGTGGGCGTGGTTTCAGAACGGGAGCCCGTCACCCATTTCGTGGCTTACATCATCGAAGGCATGCTCCAGACGGGCCTACTCATGAGGGACCAGCGTTTCATTGAGTCCGCTGCACTGAGTATGCGGCACGTCAATGCCGCTTTCAACCGCCGGGGCCATTTGCCCGTCACTCTCGATGGCGAGTGGAACGGCAGCGGCAAGAGCACTTGCCTGACCGGACTTGCGCAGTTCGCGATGATCAACCTGATGCTTTACGGAAAAGCAGGCGGGGAGGAGCTCAAAACCACGGCACTTAGGATGAATGGCGTCGTAAAAGCCGCAGTGCTGACCCAGGATTCGGATGTCGCGATTCGAGGCGGGGTACAGTCGTGTTTCCCATTCAGCCGAAAATATTACAACCTGTGCTATCTGAACTGGGCCGCGAAATTCTTTCTCGATGCGCTTCTGCTCGAGAATGGGCGTCCTTTGACATAAAAAACAATAACGCGTCAGGCCAATCATCGGGCTTGGGACTCGAAAATAATAATGCCCATGCGCCTCAAGATGGCTAATATCCCAACACTATGACTAGCAGCTGCGCCTTACTTTCAAGCCTCGGATCCTCGCTCACCGTTCCACTGGTTGAAGAGCTGGAAAAACTCGGCCTCATCCCGCAAGCCATCATTCTCGACGGCAAAATGCCTGAGAGCGGCATCGCCATTGAAAAAGCGCGCCTCGACGCTTCGTTCACGATCCGCGACCTTACCGACGTCGACCTTATCGGAACCCCGACCTATTTCGTGAAAAACCACAACTCCCAGATCTGCGTGCAGCTGCTGAAGAAGTTGAATATCAAATATTTACTGAATGCCGGCACCCCGAGGATCCTCAAAAGCGAGCTCCTCGACGCCACGAACGGAGTGATCAACTGCCACCCCGGCATGCTGCCGGGCTACCGCGGCTGCACGGCCGTGGAGTGGAGCATTTTCAACAATGATGCGGTCGGAGCTACCGCCCATTTCATGAGTCCCGGCATCGACGAGGGCGCCATCATCTGCCAGGAAATCATGGCCGTAAAAGCGTTTGAAAATTACGAAATTATCCGCACGCGCATGATAGGGCACCAGGCTCGGGTGCTGGCGAAAGCCTTCCAGAAAGCCGCGGCCGGGAATCTCACGCCTCAAAGCCTGCCCGCCCAGAGCGAAGGCCGCTATTACAAACCCATTCCTTGGGAAAGCCTGGCGGAAGCCAAGGGCAAGCTGCTGCGCGGGGAATACACCTCGGGTTAATACCGCCTAAGGGCAGGTCAACGCCGAAAAATTCAGGCCGGGATCGACGTAATCGATCCTGCAGCTCGCCAGCGGTTTCGCGTACCAACTCGGGTCGCCAATCGCGATGACTCCACCGCTCAAAGGCAAGTGCTCGGACAAATAGCGCAGACTCACGAACTTGCCGGCATCACGGTACATGAACCAGTACTCCATTCGGCCCACAAAGGTCTCGTAACGCGGGCGATACGTCTGCCTGGCAAGAAAAGCATTCAACGGACGCGCATTCCGCTCCGGGCTCGAATCGCCGCGGTATTTCACGGTGTGGTGCACGCAGAGCGAAAGGCCGGTCAATAAGATACTCAGGACGGCGGCCGACGGCAGCCAGGTCCATTGCTTGAAACACTCGCGCGCGGCCACGAACCAGGCAATGAACGACGCCATGAAGTACGGAATCATCTCTGCGATGTGAATGTCGATCTTGTCCTGCACCACGAAGATATAAGCCACAAAACAGCCGAGCGACAGCAAGGCCATCCGGCGTGCAATACCGGGAGACGCCACAACCGACCAGATTGAAGTTGCCAGGATCACGCCATAAAAATAAAAGCGCAGGACCTTCGCGGCCGCGCTGTTGCCGACAATGATCAGCTCGCGTCCCCAGCGAATAGAGATATCACGCATGATCGTGTCCCAGAGCCCCCCCTTAGCCTGCGCCTGTGGATTTCCAAGTGACAGCTGCTCAAACAGTTTGGACCAACCGATATCGCGCACATGCACGAGATAGAAGACCAAAATCGCCGCGGACGATCCCAAAAAGTAAACAATCCCGTCGCGCAGAAAGCGTTTACGCCCTTGCAAAGGCCCAGAAAGAATCTCGGCCGAATTGATCAGCGCGGTGCTCAAGCCGTTGCCGTGCGCCATCACCAGGGGCGCGTTCAGCAAGCCACGCGCAAAACTCATTTTTTCCGATAAGGCGCCCCGGCGGTAGCCCAGCACGATCAGCAAAACAAACGCCGTATTCACCAGAACCAAGGAGGCTTCAGGCCGAAATACATGCGCCGCATAGAAAATTCTTTCCGTGGAAACGAACAGCAGGGCACCAAGCCAGCCGGAAATACCGAGCAAGGCAGAGACAAAGAAAAAAAGCACTGCTGAAATCAGAATCTGAACCAGGGAAATCACGCGCGCCGTGGCCAGGGAATAGCCCGCCCATTTGCCCACGAGCCCGAACACCGCTGGCGCCTCGCGATTGCAGGTTCCATCACTCACATCGAAGGGCACGGCTTTTGTAAGCTCAGGAGCCTGCACTATTCCAGTCTGAACGTAGTGAACACCAAGCGCCGCATAAAGACCTTCGTCATCGAAGCTATCGGGATACCGCGTCAGCGACATGAGCGCGGCCACCAGAACAGCCGCGCACATGAATCCGCAGGCAAGATCGAGATTACGGCTACGGCTGAAACTCATTGTAGGGTACTCAAGGAACCGATTCTCTTTCCAGGTACTTGTCGAAAGCAGAGGCCGCGAATTGCTCCTGCATGAATTCCCTGGTGTGCACGGTGACGGTTGCTTCAAAAAGCGGATAGCCGTGATCGAGGGTCACGAAGCGCGAAAGGTTTTTCATGCAATAATCGAAAATACTCTTCGGATCGAAGTAATGCAGCTCTTCAGCCGAAAATGTCCGATAAGCGCTCAGAAAATTAAACGCGATCCCCCAACGGGAGGTTTCGAACATCTTCGAAATCATGCGCAGCGCGTATTCCTCCCATTCCTTCGACGAAACCGAGCCTGGCATATTGAATGCCCCGCTGAGCATCACGACGTCACAGGTTTCCACAGGGTCAGATAGAAGATCGCGATTGAAAACTTTGATCGCTGGATAACGGCAGCGGGATGAGGCCACCATCTCGGGAACAATTTCAGTGCCCACGTAGTCATGCGCGATATTTTGCGCAAGCAGGTGTTTATGCAGGTCGCAGCTTCCGCTTCCGACATCGTGCAGGCTGAAGCGCTTTTTACGCACCGGAAAATGCGCCAGCAGTCGATCAAAACGCAAGGTCTGGGTTTCGACGTTGTTCCAGTGGACGCCTTTCGGCGTATCGCCATGCTCCAGATAGTTGGCCTGATAAGACGCAATTTGCTCGCGGATGATGTCGCTGCTCATAGATTGAAAGTCTTGCTCACGTGGAAGAGCGGACGGCGCCTTACCTCGCCGTAAATATTCGCCAGATATTTTCCGATGAAGCCCAACATCAGCAAAATCAGGCTTCCGAAGAAAAATATGGAAAGCAAAATCGAAGTGAAGCCGGGCAGGATGTCGCCACGCAGGTAGTCGACGACATAATAAACCGATCCGACCATGGTCAAAAAAGACATCAGGGTGCCGAAATAAATCATGAAGTTGAGCGGCGCCGAGGTCAGGCTGATGATCATCTCGATCATGAGATTCACTCGCTTCAGGAAGTTGTAGTGACTGCTGCCCATTCGCCTTTTCTGGTTCTCGACCTCGATGACGGCGTAATTTGTCGCGATATCGCCGACGATGCCTTCCACGGTGCGGCTGATTTCCGGATAGTCCTTGAAAGCGGCGGCAACCCGCCGGTTCATGATCTTCAGCATGAGCTGGTTCGGGACGATATCCACCTTGCAGATGTCATGCAGAATGAACCAAAAAAACCGTGAGCTGAAATCGTCGGCCGCGTTATTGCGGACATGCGACACGGCATAGACCAGGTCATGGCCAGCCTGGATTTTCTCGTAAAGGCGCGGAATGGCCGAAGGCGGGTTTTGAAGGTCGCCATCCATGACCACCACGTAGTCGCCCTGCGTTCGCACGACGCCAGCGCAAACCGCTATCTGCTGACCGAAGTTGCGCGCCAGCGAGATACCCTTCACGAACGGAAATTTCGCGCAAAGGCCTCGGATGACCTCTTCCGAACCGTCAGAGCTGCAGTCATTGACCAGAATGATCTCAAAGTCGATTTTCAAGGGTTGGACGGCTTTTACGATCTCGTCCACGAGTACCGGAGTAATGCCGGCATCATTGTAAACCGTGGCGACAATCGAAAGTGGCAGGCCCTTTTCCGTCTTCACTTGGCTCCTAACATATAGCTTGGGGCCTCTGGCCCTTCATTGAAAATCAAATCAAGCGCACTGACGTAATGTTCAAACGGCGGATAAAGCTGAGTATACTCCCGGTAGCCGGCATAATCGACATAAGTGACCTTAATCC
>JACQAW010000365.1 GCA_016194725.1 Deltaproteobacteria bacterium | reverse complement strand
CCGTAGTGAAGTCGCTCGTAGCAGCCGCTCCATCGCCTGGATGGCTATCGACACTGAAGCTCAGGCCCGCGATGCTCATCGGGCTGAGATCCCTGAGCTTAACCTCGAAGATCAGCGGATCGGCGGTAAGCGCGTTGCCATACGGGTCTCGACCGCCGACGTTAACTGCGACGTCGCCAGCGACCTCCGGCATGTAGACCGTGACCGAGGCCGTCCCGCCATCCATCGGCACCTGAGTCGAAGGATCGTTCTGTGGAAACGATTCCGCGAGAGGTCGTCCGAGCGCATGCGTCGAATCATCATGGCCGCCGTTCTTCGGCCCTTCGACGAAAGCCATCGTGTAGGAGCAAGAACCAGCCGGATCGCTTGCGAGCGCGCCGGTCTCATCGACGCAATCGATCTGCACCGTTCGCGTTGTACTCTGAAGCCCAGCGAGTGAGCATCCGCTACCGCCAGCAAAAGTCGACGGCGGAACGGTCGCCATAATTCCGGTCCCATACGGCGCAATGTCATCTTCAAGCGTATCAGGCAACGAAACCTTCAGTTTGTATTGGTGGCCGACCTGAACCTGCATGGTTTTCGAGTTATTACTGTTGTTGGTCTTCCTCATCCGGTTACAAGTGGTTCACCGCGTACTGGGCGTTGAAGTAAAGAAGCGCGTAGGCTTCGCTCGTCAGGTGCTTCCCGTTCTGAGCCGATACCTCGTTCATAAACGCACTCAGCGTATTCTTCGCCGTCTTCGTGTCACTCGGAAGTTTTGACTGCGCCGTGTTGAGCTTCGCCAAGAGGCTCGTCACGATGCCGTCGTTGTCGATCCAGCCTTGCGCTCTCGACTGATTTACCAACGCGATTAGGTTCGCAATGAAGTTGCCACCGTCGAAGACCTTGGGTGGCGCTTTTGGGCCAACGGTCTTGCCCATCCACTTCACCTTCTTTTCCAAGGCGACTATCTTCTTCAAATTCTCCTGATACTCCGGCGGGAGATTGTCTTGATCAATGGCGGGTTCCATCAGGACATCTTGAATCGCAGGTACCCCGTACGAGTTTAAAGTGAATCCGCTCAGTGAAGTGCCGGGCTTGATCCTGTAGGGCGCGTCGATCGAACCCCAGCCGAAGACGGCGGGGGCATAGCCAGCTAGATGGCCATATCCGCAAGACCATTTGTCCGGCGCGGTCGATCCGACAGGAACAGCGAAGTACTTTCCCTGGAACCCATTCGGATTCGTCTCGTCCGCGATCTTGCAATGCGTGAACCCGGTCGACGGAAGATCAACGTCGCTTACTGGGTCGCGACCGATGAATATATCGATGGAAAAAATTGCGCCATCGTTCGTCGAGGGGTTCGTAACTGAATAGCCGTAGGTAAACAACCCATTCGAGTTCTTGGTGATCGTGAATGCCACCTTGATGTTCTGCAGAGGCGATGGCCCCTCGTAACTAGCAAAAGCAGCGGTTCCAACGAGTAAGAGAGCAAAATGCATTAGCAGTATTTTCATAAATCCTCCGGATTCACAGAGAACTCGCAGTGAAGTTGCGGCTCAGGAACTTTGAACCCACCCAGTTCCTTACAGAGTTTCAAAAAGCGGTCCTGCGGAACCCTGATCCACGCATTCGGACAACCATCTGTGGCGGTTTCGAATGGGTTGTTGTCGATCGTGCTCTCAGCGCACAGGTCGACATCAACGCCGTTTCCGAGCCGATGCAGCCCGTGCGGCGACTGCCAGTTTAAGCCAAGATCGAACACGCCGCCCTTCTCAAGGCTCGCGTCGTTGACCCCTAGCGTGGCCTGGAACGTGGTGAACATACTTGCGACAAGATCGAGGATCTTGAGACCATCTGCCGACAAGTAGTGGTTGCCTGGATGGTACTGCGAATTCGGATTGATGCTCGTGTTCGGGTAAACACCCGTGAGCCTGTAAACGTTACTCGCAGGCAACGCTGTGAGCCCATTGACTCCGATTTGGAAAGTGATCGGCGCAACCGGGTCGAGCGACGTCGACCGCGAGCTGTCGCTCCATCCCTTTATCGTGAGCACGAGATCACCCGCAGCCTCGGGCGGCGTGTAGAACAGAGCTTTGCCGTCTTGATCGACAGACATCGGCGTGTCGAGCGGGAACGTCTGATCCGTCTCGTTGAATTCAAACGGCTGCCGCCCGAAGGTTCCACCTCGGTGCTTATGCCCGCCGTCGCTCGCGCCAGCAGACGTGTCCCTGTCCATGTGGAGCTGGAAGTAGCAACCGGTCGCTGCATTACCCGTCGTCGTGTCGATGCACGAAACCACGACTGGCGTCGACAGCCCCGGCACAACTCCGTCCCCAAATGCACGAATGTTCGAGGGCGCCAGAGGATATTTCAGGCCTGAACCATCAGGAACCTGCACTCCGTTGACGGAAGCTACTAGTTTGTATGGAGCGACGACCTGAACCTGAGTACTTGCGGTGTTGTTTGAAGAGTCGGCCTCTTGAAGAACATTGCCCGGATCAACGATGGCTGTGATCGTCTGGATTCCGATTGCGCCTGGCGAAAGGTGCGCTTCGAAATACACCGTTGAGTTCCCCCCACTGCCCGCAATCCAAGCCAAGGGCAGAGAGCTCGTAAGAAGTTGCTGGCCCACCTGAAGCGTGACGGTTGCGATTCGCGTGTCATTCGTGTCAAAGCCGGTTCCGTTCACCTTGACGGCGGCAAGAAAGAACGGGGCGTCCGGGGGAATAAGAGTTTGGCCGGTCGGCGACACGCCAAGGGGCGATCCGTCTGGCTTTGTGATCACGGGCGGCGAGATTGCGAGATCAAAGCTTGAGCCCACCACCTGGACCTCAGTACTTGCGGTGTTGTTTGAAAAATTTGCCTCACCAAATGGATTGCCTGGTGAAACGGTTGCGACGATAGGCAAAAGTCCGCTCGTCACACCTGCCGGCAGCTGTGTTTCGAAATACACCATTGAGCTTCCACCACCGCCCGCGATCCAAGCCAAGGGCAGAGAGCTCGTAAGAAGTTGCTGGCCCACCTGAAGCGTGACGGTGGCAATTCGCGTGTCACTCGCGTCAAAGCCGGTTCCGCTCACCTTGACCGCGGCAAGAAAGAACGGGGAGTCTGGGGAAATAAGAGTTAGGCCGGTCGGCGACACGCCAAGGGGCGATCCGTCTGGCTTGGTCAAAGTGAGTTTGGCTACCGACAGGTCAATACCAGAATAGGTCAAAACAATGTTACTCACGGTGAGCTCCGGAATCGTCACATCCATGCCTTCCACGAGCTGCAGAATTTTAAAAGAAAGCCCATAGCCGCTGGCCGAAGCATTGATGCCGTTGACCTCGAAAATGCCGGTGACATCGAAAATCATGTGCTCTGGAGATGAGTTGAGAAAAACAGTCTGAGGTAACCCTACCAGAGTGCTGCCACTGATAAGCTGAACCTCCACGCCGGCTGTGACGTTAGTGCCTGTTCCGACCAGACTCAAAGCTTGAGCGTTCAAATCAAAGGAAATCGTGTTCAGGCTACCCAACCCTATGCCTTGATCTGGATAGAGATAGATAAAAGCGTGCCCGAAGCCGCCAGTGGGGGTTGGCTGAGGCGAGGCGACCGAGATGCTATTGCCGCCGAAAATGCAGGGCAGGCTTTGAAAGGGCAAGGTATCACTGTCGCCGGCGCAGGTAATACTCATGTACGAGCTAGTATAACCGCCAGAGGCGTTTAATGTGAAGTCGGCAGTATTGACGTTGATCTGCAGCGGATTGCTGGGAGTGGGCGTAGGGGTGGGAGTGGGAGTCGGAGTCGGCGTAGGTGTCGGAACAGGTGCGCATGCCGAAATTGGAACTCCGGTGGCCGTGCACGGGCACTCCGGAGTGCATATGACCTGCGCATAGGCGTTACTGACACCAGCCGGCATCCAGCTCCAAATCGCAAGGACCAGGCATATAGACATAAAAATTGATTGAATGAAATTTAGGCGATTCAACGTACACCTCGCAAACGTACCTCAAAATCAAATGTGACGCTGATATTGAGTGTAGATCCAATGGCTGCCGGAAATCGGGCGGCAGGCGCTCGGCACGCGCTTCGGGTGGTAGTTAACGCTTAAAGATCGGCGAGGTCCGGCAATAATTAATGGCAATACAATATAGTTCTGGACACACTTAGGTGCCCTTAATTTGCACTCACCGCTCGATCATGACACCCAAAATCCGCGCGGCACGCTGCAAGGCGCGCTTCGTATCTTTGGTGGAATCAGCGGTCGTTTCGGGTCATGATGGGTCGATGACAACCTGGTTTCCGGTACTGCTGCTCGTGGTGTCAGGCGCTTTCATGGCCATTCAGGTTTCGCTGAACGTGGCCTTGCGCGGAAGTCTGGGGACCTGGTTATTCGCGTTCATTTTCACCGTCATTCAGCTGGCAGCGTCGCTGCCACCGTTGTTGGCCATGGAGTGGCCGCCGAAGTGGGGACTGCTTTCGCAGACACCCAGCTGGCATTTCCTGGGCGGGCTGCTTGGCGTGCCGTTGCTTGCGGCGATGGCGTTTGGGCTGGGGCGCACTGGAACTTTTGAAGGGTTTATTGCGCTGCTATTTGGTCAGCTGGGAATGGGCATTGTGATTGATCGCTTTGGCTTGTTCAATGCGCCGATGCACGCGATTTCGCTGAATAGAGTTGGTGGGTTGTTGCTCGTGGCTGCCGGAGTGTGGTTGACCAGGCAGTAACCAACTGGAACAGGGACAGGGACCGGGACCGGAACAGGTTCCGGGACCGTAACGGGTCCCGGTACTCGGGACTCGGGCAACGGGGCACCGGGCCCGTACCCACAAAGGACGAAAGTTCTCGAAAACTAGGCAGGTTCTGCCTGGAAAAAGCGTCGGGCGTTTCGAAAACGGTGTGTTTCGTCGATACAAAGACGTGGAACTGGAAAGACGGATTGCCGTATTCACCTCAGCCCTCGTATTAGGCCTGCTGGTCTGTATCTGCGTGACCCTGGGCAGCACCATTCTTAAATATGAAGAAGCTCGCCTGACCCGCGATCTCAAAGCGGTTCAGGCTTTGTTCACCCAGCTGCAGGACGAGCGCTTCCGGTCCTTGGAAGCCGAAACGAAACTGCTCTCCGATCTGCCGCAGCTCAAAGCCGTGATGAGTACGAATGACGCCCCGACCATCGTCGACGCGTTCGAGGGCTTTCGCGGCCTTATCCATGCCGATTTTCTGGATGGCTTTGACGAGAACGACCATCCCTACGACCAGAAAAGCAAAACCGCGCTCGAGGTCATGGTGAAACGCGTGCGCGAGGCGGGCAAGCCCGAGTACGGGTATGTTGCTGATGGAGATCAGCTCAAGCAGGTCGTGGCCATCCCTGTGCGCAATGGCGACCGCGCGATGGGAACGCTGGTGGTGGGTTACCGCTTTGGCGAAGACGTGCTGACCAAGCTGCAAAACATGACCCGCGGCGAGTTCGCGCTCGTGGGCGAAGACTCCAACGTGTTTCAGGCCACCAAGGCCGCGACCGCTTTTTTATCATCTACGGTTGAAGGACAGGTGGGCTTTGGCACCGCGGCGGTGCTGAAAACCCTGGCTCCGTTCGTCAAAGAGCCGGGCCTGCGCGGCGATTACATCGTAGCGGTGACCGAGCTTACGGGCAGCGGCGGCGAACGCGTGGGCAAGTTGATTTCGATGCGTGCCATCAACGAAGGAATGCAGATCGCAAATCGCCTGCGCACCAACATGATCGTGCTTTCGACGGTTTTCTGCTTTCTGGCCATTGCCATCAGCTTTCTTTTCGCACGCAGCATTTCGCGCCCGCTGCGCAACCTTTCCACGCGCCTGGGCGCGGCTGACCCCGCCGACCCCGAAAGTCTCAAGCGCATCACCGATTCGTCCGACGGCATCGGCGCCGACCGCGACGTGCAAAGCATGCTGGCCAGTTTTTCGCATCTGGTAAAAGCCTTGACGTCGGAACGTGAGCGCTCCGACGACAGCATCGCGCAGCACACGCAGCTGCTGGAAGGGCAGATCGAAGCGCTCAAACAGCAGAGCACGAAGCTGGCCGAGACCAATCGCCGGCTGCTGGGCCTGATCGACAAAGATACGGTCAAAGGCGTCGATTCGGGGGCTGCTTGAAAAAATGGCTGCTCCGGCTTGGTTTCGACCCGCGCATGTCAACGCTCATCGCGCCCGTGCGCACTCATCTCATGATGGGAATCACGGCGCTGGCCATGTCGTCGTTTCTCATGGTGGTCGATCCGCTCCTGGGCAAGGGAATCATCGACGAGGGCATCGGGCACAAAAATACGGCGCTGCTCTGGAATCTGCTCATCATGATGGCGCTGCTGACCATTTTGTCTCTCGCGCTCGAGAGTGTCGGGCTTTTTTTCGTGCAGATGTGCCTGGATAAGATTCGCATTGTGCTGCAGCAGGGGGTGGCTCGCAGCCAGCTCACCAGCCAGTCAGGCAAAAAGCCGCTCAGCGCGGGCGAGTACCAGCAGCTTTCCATGTCCGTGGTGCACGATGCCTCGGTTTTTTTGACCTCGCTGCCGGCACGCGCCACCCGCTCAGTGGTGCAGCTGATCTGGATCGGCTTTATCGTCACTGCGCTCAGTCCGCTGGTGGGGCTTGCCACCATTGGCGCCACCGCCATTCTGGCGTTTTTTTCACTGCGCCTTTCGGACAAGATTGCCACCGTCAACTCCGGTTTCGTGAAATGTCTGGGTGGCCTGGGCGGCCGGCTTCAGCAGATTTTCGCGGCCCGCAACCTGATTCGCCAGTATCACCGCACCGATGAAAGCATGGAAAGCCTGACTCGGAGCCAGGAACAGAGCCGCGACCAGTTCACGCTGCTTTTCAGCTGGGAAACGGCTTATGTTTCGCAGGAAGTGATCTGGAGCATGACGTTTACCATAGCCGTAATCGCGATTACCGGATTGGCGGTGGTGAACGGCTCGCTGACGCTGGGCCAGTACATCGCAATTTCTATTTATGCCGCGCGCATTCAAGGCCCGATTCGCCAACTGCTCAGCTTTTATAAAGAAGCGCTCAAAGGCCTGCGCCAGTTTCGTTACGTCATGGAAGTCATCGGCGAAACCGACACGAAAAAGTCGGCGGGCGCCGAGCAGTTTTCGTGGGGCGGGGCGATTGAGTTCGAAAATGTTTCGCACGGCGGGCTGGTTGACGCCAGCTTGCGCATCAAGCGCGGCGAAAGGCTGTTGTTCGCGGGCGAAGACCCGGGGCCGTTGAGCCACGTGCTGGAGCTCATCTCGGGCGCAACAAAGCCCGCGCAGGGCGGGATCAAGGTGGGTGGGCACGCGCTCAGCGACATGCCGCTGCAGTACCGGCGACGCTGGGCCGCGCTGGTCTCGGCCGACCCGCAGCTGATTCCCGGCACTCTTCTTGAGAATATCTGTTTTGGCACGAAGGCCTCGCTTGAAGAGGTTTCGGCGGTGGTGACGGCCACGGGGCTGCGGGGTTTCGTGGACGAGAAGGGCCTCGAGATGCCCGTGGACCCCTCTGTCACTTGGAGCGCTTCGCTGAAACATCGAATCCAGATCGCGCGCACCCTGCTTTTCAAACCAGAAATCATCCTGGTCGAGGATTTCTCGGGCAGCCTGGACGCCGATACGACGTCGGTTATTTTCAGGGCCTTGACCGCTTACGGCAAAACCATTATCGCCGCCGGGTTTCGCGACAACCTGCTCGAGCTGGCCGACCGCGTGGTTTGGGTGGAGCAGGGCCGCTGCGGCGAGGCCGAGCTGGTGGACCGCTTTCTGGTGGGGCCGCGCGCGGCGCTGCTGGTGCCCCAGGGGCATCTGCAGCTGGCGCTGCAGGGCAAGGGCGCCCTTTCGCATGCGCAGCGCTGGGCCATGCGCAATAGCGTCGAGATCAAAACTTTTTCGATTGAACTTTTCGGCGACGAGCGGCGTTCGCTCGACGAGCTGCCGGGCGTGGCCTCGGGCAAGCTGCGGCTGCGCTGTGTGTTCATGGGCAAGGTCGGCCAGACGCGGCTGGCCGAGCACGAGCAGCTGCTGGAAAGGCGCCTGGTAAAATGCGTGAATGCGCGCCTGACCGAGCGCAAGGCGAGCGGGGTGTTTTTCACGGTTGAGCCCGAGGGCGAGCTGGTCGCCTCAGAAAGGTTGGCGGCATGAGCACGAATGCAAGCAACTCCATCAGTCCCAAAGACAAGAAGTGGGACGTCGCGCGCCTGATTCACGCCGCCGAAATATTCTGGGTTCTCGCATGGCTGGCTCTTGGAGTTGTGGTATTGCTTGGAACAAATCAAAGCTTTGACACTTCTCACGGAGAGCGAAATATATGGCAGATCGTTTTTGGCTTCTTGCCCTGAGCTCAGGGCTCATTTTCCCGGTCCTGAGTTTCGCCGGTATGGTTACCGGCAAAGTGGTGGATGACGGTGGCAATGGTGTTGAAGCGGTGATCTACGCTGACGCCGCGAATGGCGAGGTTTCAAAGGCGCCACCGGTTGCCGAAATGCGACAGAAGGACAAAGCTTTCGTGCCGCGCGTACTGGCCGTCGAAGTGGGACAAACCGTGCGGTTCCCCAATGAGGACTTTGTTTTTCACAATGCGTTTTCGGCCTCCAAGGGCAACGCGTTTGATCTGGGCTTGTTCAAAGGCAACGCAAAGTATAACGAGACGACCTTGTCGAAAATCGAAAAGGGCCCCGAAGCCGGCGTGGTGAAGTTCAAGGCGCCTGGCCGCGTGGACGTATTTTGCAATATTCACACGTCCATGTCGGGAGTGATCGTCGTGCTGCCGCACAGCTATCATACGCGCAGCAAGCCCGATGGGTCGTTCACGTTAAAAACTCCGGCCAGCGGTGCATACAAGATTCATGCGATGGATGATTCGGGCAACGAAGCCGTCATCGCTGCCCCGGCCGGTGCCGGCTCCGTGAAAATCACGTTCAAGGAACGCAGGACCACAGTCCCAGAGCATCTCAACAAAGAAGGCAAGCCCTACAAACCCGGCGACCCAAATTACTAGTTTTGAAATCATTTCACTTTGACGCGCGGCGCGTTTTGACAGGCGAGGTCAAAGTATAATACTTATAAGGAATGGCTTCGAAATCAAACAAGATTAGCTCGAGCAGTACAGCGGAGTACTTTTCAAAAAATCTTCAACAAGTGGGCTTCTCCTCCTCAACGAAAGCCGTTTTGACGACTCTTAAAGAGTCCGTCGATAACGCGCTGGATGCCTGCGAGGACGCTGGAATTCTACCGGAATTGACGATCGAGGTGGAAAAGGTCGGCGCCGGGACTTTGAAAAATACCGATCAGGTCCGCATTCGGGTGACCGACAATGGCCCAGGCATTACGGCCGACGAGATTTCGCAGGTTTTCGGCGAATATCTGGCTTCGAGCAAGTTTGGCCGGGGGCGTTGCTCGCGTGGACAGCAGGGCATCGGTATTTCGGCCGCTACCACCTGGGCGCAGCTGACCAGCGCGCAGGGCGCGTGGGTGATCAGCAAGACCAAAGAGATGCGCAAGGCGCTCAAAGCACTGGTCGAAGTGGATATCAAACACAACAAGGGCGTGCTCAAGAACAAAGAAACGATCGACTGGGACCGGCCGCACGGCGTTTCGGTCGAGTTCCTGTTTGACGGGCGCATCCAGCTCAACGGCGAGGGCGGCCTGCTCAACTACATCAGCGGCACCGCGCTCGTGAACCCGCACATGACCTTGAAATACAAAGTGCCCGCCGCCGGCGACGCCAAGCCGGAATGGCAGACGATCAAGCGGGTCACCGAGGTGATTCCCGAGATTCCCGATGCCATCGAGCCCCATCCCCATACGATGAAGCTGGGTGAGTTCATGGCGCACTCCCACCTGTTTGGCAAAATGACCGTGTCGAATTGGCTGAAAAAAGGTTTCTCGCGCGTCAACGAAGGCACGTTAAAAGAGTTCAAGAACAACGGTATCAAACCGGCCACGCTGGGCAAGAGCGTCGATGCGCTCAAAGAGGCCGAGTTCAAAGAGCTGTTCCAGAAAATCCAAAACACGCAGCTCATGGCCCCCAGCACCAAGTCGGTGCTTTCGATTGGCGAGCTGGCGCTTTCCAAGGCCATTGAACGCCTGGGCACCGTCGATTTTTTCTCGGTCATCACGCGCAAGCCGTGCATCTGCGACTTCAAGCCCATTCAGCTCGAAGTGGCCATCGCGCGGCTTAAAGACCGCGTGGTCGAAGACCCCGAGGCGCCGGCCACGGTTTTGCGTTTCGCCAACCGCGTGCCTCTGCAGTTCGACAAGGCCGCTTGCGCGATCATCAAGGCGATCGAAAGCGTGAACTGGCGCGCTTATGAGCTGGTGCAACCCAAGAACAGCGTGCCCCAGGGCCCTTACGTTATCGCTGTTTCAGTGGTCAGCCCGTTCATCAAATTCAAGAACGCCTCGAAAGAGACCATCGACGCCAGCGACGAGCTGGTCGAGGAGCTCAGGCGCGCGCTGATTCAGGCGGGCCAGAAACTTTCGCGCCACATTCGCCGCGAAGGCCGCGCCAATGACCTCGAGGAAAAGCTGCGCCACATCGAGCAGTTTTGCCCCATTCTGGTCGAAGGCCTTTGCCGAATTACCGAAGCGCCTGCCGCTCGCAAGACCAGGGCCGAAGAGGGCCTGGTCAAAATTCTGGGCCGTGACGCCAAAGTCGCCGAAGAGGAATTTGCCAGCGCTGACGCCATCGTTATTCAGGCCGAGCAGGCCAAAGCCGAAGCTTCTGAGAAAGCCAAAGCGAAAGGAAAAGAGAAATGAGCTTGGCTGCCGATAAAGTCATTCCGAAACTTTCCAAGGACCTTTGTAGCAGACTACTGATGGATCTGGAAAAAGCCCGCCGCCCCGTGCTGCTGGCCACCAAGTGCTCGCTCGACAACTCCCGCTACAACCCCAAGATCGGCTATCTTACGCCCGGCCCCAAAAAGGTGCGCACCGAACTGAACGTGTCGTCGGTGAAAAAAATGTCGCGCGCGATTTTCATGCTCGAGGTGCTGCTGCGAAACATCGACACCGGCGCCGTGAACACCAAGCGCGAGTTGTACTATATCGCCAAAGGCGAGATCAAACACAACTCCACCCTCAAGCCCCTCGACTTTGCCGACCAGGACGAAAGCGATTCGACGATTGACTTCATCTGCGAGATGCTTGAGTGCTACCGCGAAGAGGTGAACTGCTACGCCAACGACCGCGGCGGCCAAACCTATTCGCAGCAGCTCGTGGTCACCGAAACGATGCCCGACGGCACGAAGGCCACGATTGACCTTTCAAAGCTGGGTACCAGCCCGTTTCAGCCCAAGAACCGGCCGCAGAATTTGAAGCTCACGGCCAAGAAGAAAATCGAATTCGGCCTGATCGTGGAGTCGGAAGGTACGGCCAACACGCTGCAGGCCAACGGCTTCACCAAGCGCAACAACTGCATTCTCATGGGCGCCCAGGGCGTGCCGTCGAATGCCGTGCGCGGCTGGGCCAAGCTGATTCAGGACCAGCTCAAGGTGCCGCTGTTTTTCTTCGGCGATCTCGACGCGTACACCATGCAGAATATCTTTCGCACGCTCAAGGCCGGCTCGGCCGCAAGCCTTATCCGGAACTCCGACTTCTCTGCTCCCGACGTGCGCTTTCTGGGGGTGCTGCCCGAGGACATCAAGAAATACGACCTCAACGATTACCCCGTGAAAGAAAACGACGCTCAGGAAGTGCGGGCATTGAAAAAAGCCGAGGACGCGCTGAAGAACGACCCGTTTTTTCAGGACCGGAAAAACAAGGGCCTCGCCGAGATTCTGCACTGGCTGCTCAAGAACAAGCGACGCTGCGAGCAGCAGGCATATTTCACCGTTGATCCGCGCGATCCTACGATGCCGGAGAAGATCATCGTCGACAAAATTCGCAAAGGTAACTTCGTTTAATCTTGGCCTGATCAGGTTGCAGATACAGTCTGTGTCTCCGGTCCGAATCTGCAGCCTGGTGTTCCAAGACGCGGGGTCGCATGACGGCGTTAAACGAGCATTGTAAGCTACCAACAGATGCATCCCCTCGAAAATATCTTCCGCACAACTCTGGACCGCTGCGCTCCGGACTGGCTGGTGTCGTCCAAGCTCGAGCCCCGCGACGGCGACCGCGGATTCGCGATTCCCACTTCGCGTTTTGACGTCAAGCTCGCGGGCCCGGGGCATCTCTGGATGTTCGGCGCGGGCAAGGCCGCACTGCGCATGGCTCAAGGGGTATTGGAAAAGCTGGGGCCGCAGATTCGCGGGGGAGTGATTATCATGCCGGATGGCGCCACACCACCGCCGTCCAAACTCGGGCCCGTTGAGGTCATGGTGGGCAGCCACCCGCACCCGACCGAAAAAAGTCTGGCGTCCACCCGGCGCCTTCTTGAAATTGCGGCAATGTGCACTGCCAATGACCATGCGTTGTTTCTCCTGTCGGGTGGCGCTTCGGCGTTGCTGGTTTCGCCCAATGACGGAATCACGCTTGCGGAAAAAGCAGAGGTCGCGCGCGCTCTCATGGATTCGGGCGCGCCGATTTCCGAGCTCAATACGGTTCGCAAACACCTCTCGCAGGTCAAAGGCGGGAGACTCATTTCAAAATTCCGCTGCGGCGTTACCGTGCTGGTGCTTTCTGACGTGGCGGGCAACTCGGTGGCTACGATTGGTTCCGGCCCATTTGTCGCCGATCTGACCACGCGCGCCGATGCGAGGCGAATTTTGGAAAGTCGTCTGTCGCAGCCCAGTATCCGCGTACTGGCCGCATTGACCGAGACTCCGCAAGCGACAGCGTCGCCCCGCCACGTTTTGCTGGCCGATGGCCACGAGATGGCGCGAGTGGCGGCGCAGGTGGCGCGCGAGCAGACGACGGTGAACGTGATTTTGAATGAAACCCCCATAGAAAGCGGCGCCCTGGGCTTGGCCGCCGATTACGCAGCAACCGTGGCCGACCGGCGCCAGCCTCAGCTGCTGGTTCGGTTTGGCGAGCCGATTTTACGCATCACACGCGCGCAGGCCGGGCGCGGCGGGCGCAGCCAGCACCTGGCGTTGGCGCTTGCCGATCATCTGCGCGGAATACCGGGCTGGAGTTTTCTGGCGGCCGGCACCGATGGAATCGACGGAAACAACGATGCGGCGGGTGGGCTGGTGGACGGCGGCACCTGCCAGCGCGCCGAACAAGCGGGGGTAAACGTGGCGCAGGCCCTGGCTCGTTTTGACTCGTATTCCGCGCTTTTGGCTGCAGGGGCGCTGGTGCGCACCGGTCTAACGGGCAATAATCTTCAAGACTTACACCTGCTCCGCTGTGACTAAATTAGATATGGGATAGCTATTGTCGTATTTAGGCAAAACGGCTATCAATAGAGGCATGAGCACAACTGAAAGAGTCGATATTTCGCTGGAATTTACCCCGAACCCCAACACCCTCAAGTATGTCGTGAACCGCACGCTGCTTGAAAAAGGCGCAGCCAACTTTCCGAATCTCGAAGCTGCTGAGCGTTCGCCGCTCGCCAAGCGCCTGTTCGGTATTCTGGGCGTGGCTGGAGTGATGGTTGGAAAAAATTTCGTCACGGTTACTAAGGGCGACTCAGGCGACTGGGAAGGCTTGAACCGCGGCGTAAACGATATTCTCAAGGACCACCTGCTCAACAACATGCCCGTCGTTGACGAGTCCGCCGTCAGCAGCGGCCCGACGGGCCAGGGCAGTGGCGCTGTGGAAGACAAGATTCGCGCGATTCTCGATGCCGAAATTCGTCCCGCCGTGGCGATGGATGGTGGCGACATCACGTTCGAGCGATATGAAAACGGAACGGTTTATCTGCTGCTTCAGGGCTCGTGCAGCGGCTGCCCCAGTTCAACGGCAACGCTCAAGATGGGAATTGAAACGCGGCTCAAGGAAGCGATTCCCGAAGTTCAGGAAGTCGTTTCGGTCTGACAGCTGCCGCAACTTCCAGAAGCGCAGCCTCTTGAAGAGGCGGACGTGCTTTTGGGCGCGCTGGTTTTTGCGCTGCAGCCCACGGCTTCGTAAACCCATGGTCGATCGACGCCGGCCAGAAACCGCAGCGCCGGCTCGACGGCGTCGAATTCCTGATATGCAAATGTTTCACCCGTCAAATAGTGGCTGATATACGCGGCGTAAACCGGTGTCGCGGCGCCTTCCATTTGAGTGACGCCCGCGATCACCTCGTCGTCGACGAGAAACCCATTTTTGAAGTTGTCGGCGGTGAGCTGCATATTGCTGAGGGATATACTACAGCCGCGCGATGCCGGCAATACGGGTGGCATATGGTTTGCTTTTCTATTGCGCGGAGGTGATCCATGAAATCGGCGAAAAAATTGGCTTTGGCGACCTGCTTGCTCTTTGTGGGTGGTATGACTGGAGCGGTGGCTAGGGC